>CAMLEX010000658.1 GCA_946479055.1 uncultured Bacteroidota bacterium
AACTACCAATGGAACAAGATTGTTACATATGGCATTAGAAAAAGGTGCTAAAGAAATTATTACAGGATCTTTTCCCAACTTGTCAGCTGTTTGTAGTCATCTTTTGGAAAAGAAACAAAATGTAATATTGGGTTGTGCTGCCTGGAAGGACCGGGTGAATATTGAAGACATGTTATTTGCCGGTGCGGTTATTTCAACAATTGGTCAGCATTTTTTGATCAACTGCGATTCCTCTCATATTGCAGAGACAATGTATGAAAAAGCAAAAAAAGACCTGTTTGCTTTTATGAAAAAAAATGATGCTTCTCACTATCACCGTTTGATGAACTTTGGACTTGAAAAAGACATACGGTATTGTCTTACCAATGATGGCGCTAACGTGTTACCCGTATACGAGGAAGGAAAACTGGTAGTTAAATAGTAGGTGCTTCATCAAAAGGGGTGGGGACTTGAGTTTTATGAAACCAGCTGTGTCGATACTATCATGGTTCGTGTAGCCTGCCCAGAGCAAAGCGAAGGGTCACTCCCTTGTACTTACGGCAATTCTATTCAGCATTTTGCAAACGGCTGACATTTTTCATTTACACGTTAAATGACAAAGAAAAATAATAGTTGAAAAAATAGACTTCGAGAAGATGGATTGGTTTGTTGTTCCTCTTCTTTGCAGAGGTTAGATGAGGCCCAAAAAATTCTCAAAGATAATTCATTTTTTTAGCACAATAAGTGTCTGAAAATTATTTATTATTTCTTCCGTTTTATAAGGAAATCCGCCACAGTTTCCTTTAGATTTGCCGATTGCCCTTTTTTGTAAACGGGAATAAAGAGCAGGCGATCTGCAATGAACAATCAGCAAAGAGGTCGGGATTAATCAGGTCTTATTTGCTTTTTGCCAATTGCATGTTGCTAATTGTCAATCGCAAATTGTATTATGGCTTTACCACATCTTCTTAAGCACGTTTATACCCATGGAACCGATGAAGTAATCCGGCGTGGAAAGAAAATTCATACTCTTGGTTTTGTTGAGCTCATTGAATATGATGATCTTTTCGGCTCTGCCGTATTACGGGTAAAAGACGATAGTTACTCTACTTATTATAAAGTAAATATTCAGCGCTTTAAGGACCCAAAAGACCTTTCTCTTCGCTGTAGTTGTCCCTATAATATTGGCGATATCTGCCGTCATGAAACAGCAGCGCTTTTCCAATTGCAGGAAATGATTGACAGGGGCCAGTTGCAAGCCGACGGTGTGAAATATGATCAACGTCATACAGTGGCGAAGATGAAGACCATCGAAATGAAAACCCTTCGTTTGCTTTCATCGCCGGAAATAATGGAAGAAGCAGACAAATTTCTGCAAGTACAAAAAGCCATTATTGAGCTTGCCGAGAACGAAGTTGTAAAAGCGTCTGTAAAATTAAATGGCAGTACTTATCCTGTCATCATCCGCAAGAACGAAGAACGAAACTTTGATACCAGTTGTGATTATGAGGATGATGAACATCTTTTGTGTTTACCTAAGATAATCGTGTTTCTGCAGCTGTATAATAAACACGGAGCTAACTACTTTGACAGTATCCGTAACTGGGATAAGGATAAAAACAAACTGCTGGAAGCTTATGGTTATTCATTGCAGGATGACCTGAAAGGTAAATTTGAATTTGCCTATAAAGATGGTAAGCCTTTTTTGAGGGTATTGGACGCAAGCATAAAAAGAGTGGCCCCTGTTGCCACTTCAGCAAGACCTGTGATTATTCCGCAACGGGAAAAAATTGTGGAAGTACAGGAAACTCTGCAGGAAGAAGAGTTACGACCCATGCAACGATTGGGTATTGTTTTTAATTTCAATAAAAAAACCTATCCCTACTTTACTATTGATGCAGTGATGGGAGAACCTAATGATAAAAATGATGGCTTTGCCGGAAATGTAGAAAAACCTGATATCACCCGTTACCTGGATACTGATAAATTGCCCGAAGAAGACCGGCATCTGCTTACCGTGGTGCGCAAATTACAGGATACAGAGATTAATAAATACATCAGTCGTAATTCTCCATTTTCTGGATTCTGGGAAAATATCATCCACCAGGAAGCGGATGATCTGCCTGAAGAAACAAAAGAACTGATGGCGGAGTATCTTTTTCCAAGATTAAAAAAACTTTGTGCTGAACAAGGAGAAAATTCATTGTTTTTTTTATTGCCAGCCAACAAAGTATTCAAAACAAATAACCTGGAGCCACTTCAGGTGATAAAGGAAGAGGCTGCTCCTTATTTCCTGGTTAAACCAAACTCTCATTACTCTGTTTACTGTCGTGTAAAGGCGATGGGAATGGAATATGACCTTGAACAAAACGAAAGCAATAGCCCTTTGCTTTTTTTATATAATAATCAACTTAATATTTGGAGGAATAATGAAGTAGTGCACCTGGTAGATAAATTTTTACCAACAGGTAAAATGGTTGTATCGCAGGAAGACTGGAATAAAACCCTCCATGAATTTCTTTTGCCATTGGCTAAAGAACACCGTGTTGATTTTGACAAATCACTGGTACAGGAAATAAAGGATGGCGATCCGGAAGTGAAATTGTTTTTAATTGAAAAAGGGGACTACCTTGTTTTTCAACCTTCTTTTTCTTACAAAGGATATGAAACAAAAGCAAGAGACCGGGATGAGATAGTGGTACCGCATGGTGATAAGGTGTTGATCGTTCATCGCAACCGGGAAGCGGAAAATGCTTTTATTGCGAAACTACAAAACCTGCATTCGAATTTTATTGTCAATGAAGAGAACGGATCCCTGGCATTGAAAGGCGCAGATGTATTAAAAAACAACTGGTTCTTCCTGTTTGTGGATGCGATGAAAGAAATAAAAACGCCTGTCTTTGGATTTGAGGCGTTGAAAAATTTCCGTTTCAATACAGCCAAACCACAAACAAAAATTTTCATCAGCAATAATACAGATTGGTTTGATGCCAAAGTGGATATTGTATTCGGTGATCAGAAAGTAACCGTAGCAGAAGTAAAAAGAGCATTAGCCAATAAACAACAATTTGTTCAACTCAATGACGGTACATTGGGAATTTTGCCGGATGAATGGTTAAAAAAATATTCATTGCTTTTCCGCGTAGGTGAAGGCAGTTCTAATAATCTTAAGCTATCCCGTTATCACCTCAGCGTAGTAGATGAATTGTATGAAGGCCGGGATGAAGAAGAACTGGTAGTGCAACTGGAAGCGAAGTATGAAAACCTGCGGCAGTTTAATACCATAAAAGAAATTGAACCACCAGCAACACTAAAGGCGGTTTTAAGACCCTACCAGGTAGCGGGTTATCAGTGGCTGAACTACCTGACAGAAATTAAATGGGGCGGTATTCTGGCCGATGATATGGGTTTGGGTAAAACCGTGCAGGCGTTATCATTTTTGGATCATTTCAGAAACGAACAGATCGGAAGAGCACACGTCT
>CAMLEX010000659.1 GCA_946479055.1 uncultured Bacteroidota bacterium
ACAAATTTGCGGGAATGAACCTGTAACATTTACTGTGGTGTCCGATTCTCCTGGCTTGTCCTCTCAATGGCAGGTTAGTACTAATGATGGTGTAAGTTTTTCAAATATTACTAATGCCAATTCAGCTACACTTATTATTGCAAATGCGGATGCAAGCCAAACTAATAATCAGTATCGTGTTTTACTAACCGGCCAGTCGGGTATTACTATATCTGACGCTGCCATATTAACTGTTCATGAACTTCCAACTATAAGCTTTACTGTGGCTCCTTTAACAAATCTTACACCAGGCCTTACTACTACTTTAACAGCAATACCTTCGGCATCTACCGGCGGTGTGGTGTCATTAATATGGATTAAAGATGATACCGAAATCAGTTTTGCCGGAACTGCTCTACCCGTCAATGTTGCAGAAATAGGCAATTACAAGGTAAGAATAGAAGAGACATGGGCAGATGGCAATACATGCAGCAATGAATCGCAGATTGTTACCATTACTGCAAATGCAAGCACCAGCCTATTTATTTTTCCCAGCCCTAATGATGGACGGTTCACGGTATCTTATTATAACTCAACAGGAGGGAATACTAAACAAAGCGTGACTGTATACGATGCTAAAGGAGCAAAAGTGTATAGTAAAATATTTACTTTCTCAGGGCCTTATGAGTTGCATGATATTGATCTGAGAGGAAAAGCAAGAGGCATTTATTTTGTAGTGGTTGGTGATGCAAATGGAAAGAGAATAATTGATGGGAAGGTTCTGGTGAATTAAAAAGTTACTGTTTACAGTCTATAAAGGTAAAGGAGTATCCTGACCTCAGATGCTATTTGTAAATAAAAATCGTTCTCAATAGTTTATCTGCAACAAAATTATCCTTCTCTTTCCAAGCTAAGTAATTGTCAAAGGGTGGATTTCCACATTTCCATATTTGCACATTTGCACATTTCCCTCCCTCAACTTTCCTTACCTTTGCGCCTCTAAAAATAAGTGGTATAATGATAAGCGTAAAAGACCTGAAACTGGCCTATGGCAAAAGGGTATTATTCGAAGAGGTGAATCTCAACTTCACCAAAGGCAATTGCTATGGTGTGATAGGAGCGAATGGTGCGGGTAAAAGTACATTTCTGAAGATCCTGAGCGGTGAAATTGAACCGAATAAAGGTTCAGTGAATATAACACCGGGGGAAAGGATGGCGATCCTGAAGCAAAACCAGTTTGAGTTTGACGAGCATACGGTACTCGATACAGTAATGATGGGTCATACCAAACTCTGGAAAGTGGCGAAAGAAAGGGAAAGCATTTATGCTTTGGCCGATTTTACTGAAGAAGACGGTATGAGGGCGGGAGAACTGGAAGGTGAGTTTGGCGAAATGGGTGGCTATACCGCAGAAAGTGATGCTGGTATGTTATTGGGTGAGCTAGGCGTTAAAGAAGAATTTCATAGTGCCCTGATGAAAGATATTCCTTCCAATTTAAAGGTCCGGGTATTATTGGCGCAGGCTTTATTTGGTAATCCCGATATCTTATTATTAGATGAGCCTACCAACGGTCTGGATATAGACACGATTAGTTGGCTGGAAAACTTTTTAGCCGACTACGAAAACATTGTATTGGTAGTGAGCCATGACCGTCACTTCCTGGATGCAGTTTGTACCCATGTGGCCGATGTGGACCGGCAGAAAATAAAAATCTTTACCGGTAACTATACTTTCTGGTATGAGAGTTCGCAGTTGATGGCCCGCCAGGTCAATGATAAAAATAAAAAGACGGAAGAGAAACGCCAGGCATTGATCGACTTTATTGCCCGGTTTAGCGCTAATGCTTCTAAAAGTAAACAGGCTACCAGCAGAAAGAAAGCATTGGAGAAATTATCCATTGAAGAGATTGAGCCAAGCTATAGAAAATATCCCGGAATTATTTTCCAGCCATTGCGGGAAGTAGGCAACCAGATATTGAATACGGAGAAACTGTCTAAATCAGTTGATGGCCGTGTTCTTTTTAAAGATGTAACCCTTAATGTAAATAAAGGCGATAAGATCGCCTTGCTAAGCCGTGACCCGCTGGCAGTTACCAGTTTCTTTAATATCATTACTGGGGAAACAATGGCCGACAGCGGCTCTTATGCGTGGGGAAGTACGGTTACACATGCTTACCTCCCACAGGAGAACAGCCAATACTTTACAGGGCAGGATAATCTGATGGATTGGTTGCGGCAGTATGTTCCTGATCATGTTAAGGACGTAGATGAACCATTCTTACGTGGATTTTTAGGGAAAATGTTATTTAGTGGCGATGATGTATTGAAGAAGACAAATGTATTGAGCGGGGGAGAAAAAGTTCGTTGTATGCTTAGCAGGATGATGTTGCAAAATCCGAATGTTATTTTATTGGATCAGCCTACCAACCACCTCGACCTGGAAAGCATCCAGAGCTTCAATGAACAATGTACCGATTATAAGGGCATAGTATTATTGACCAGTCATGACCATACATTTATGCAAACGGTAGCCAACCGTGTCATTGAAATAACCCCCAAAGGTATTATTGACCGCCTGATGACCTTTGATGAATACCTCGAAGATGAGAGGGTGAAGACATTAAAAGAAGAGATGTATAAATAGTGGGAGGTAAGTGGGAAAAGAAGATTTTATTAACAAGGTTGCCTCATTCTTTGAGACAACCTTTTGTATTTAAAGTCTACTGGTTGCTGATTATGATGGGAATCCTACCCGGTAAATGTATCCGCTTTCCTCCAAGAGCCGATAGTCGTGGGAGCCGTCAGGGCATTGTGCAGGACCTGCCAGTGTGGTAGTTGTAGTGGAATATGCAGAAGATGCAGTAAAAATATAAGTTCAGGCAAGTGGCTATGGCCCGTCGAAAAGGTTATTTGAGATGCGCATTATTAATTTTTTTAGTCACATTGTTGTGAGATAGATATCTTCTTTCTATCTTAGTTCCTGCAAGCAAAACACAGCTCTTTTTTTCCTATTTCTGAGAATCCATTTCCTTCCTTTTACCTGTTAATCCTACCGGGAAAAACTAGTATCCGGGCCGTAGGTATGTATCCAGCTTTAGGTGGAGATATTCGGGTTGAAACCAAGAAAACACAGAACGAGTTTAAGCTCTTCCTTATAACGGGAAGAGTTTTTTTATGCTTATCCCTCTCAGTTTTCGATTTATACTTTGCCAGCCTCCTGGTTGAGAAGAAACTATTCAGCAACTCTTTCTTACCTTCCTCTAATAAATAGTTTGATATGCATAAATTTTTTGTTGATGCCGACATATCGCGGGCCCGTACTATTTCAACAGAAGTTTATAAATCGACAGAGTTTTTTGAAATGGCCAAAGAAAAAATATTTGCCGTTTCCTGGCAGTTTGCAGGCGATACAGATATGGTCATGAATAATGGTTCCTGTTATCCTTTTACCTTATTGGAAAAATATATAGATGAGCCTTT
>CAMLEX010000660.1 GCA_946479055.1 uncultured Bacteroidota bacterium
GCTGGTGTTGCAAATGAAGGTGCTTGGCCTCTTACAGTTGGTGCAGCAGGTTTTGGATTAGCATTAGGATTGCCTTTTGCTTTATTTGCTCTTTTTCCAAAATGGCTTCAATCGATTCCCAAGTCAGGAGGCTGGATGACAGATATTAAAGTGGTATTGGGATTTGTTGAATTAGCTCTTGCTTTAAAGTTTTTGGCAAATGCTGATAACGTAATGCAATGGAATATTTTTAAAAGGGAAATACTGATTGGTTTGTGGGTTATGATCGGCTTGGCTATTGTATTGTATTTATTAGGCGTTATTCGCATTTCACATAGTTCAAAACCAAAAAAATTTGGTGTTGTTAGATTAATTTTCATAAGCTTATTTTCTGCTGCAACAATTTATCTTATTCCTGGCCTAACCAATACAAAGTGGGCAAAGCTTAACCTAATCAGTGGGTTCCCGCCTCCCTTGTGTTACAGCATATATGAAAACCCCATTAATTGTGATAAACCTTTGCTGGATTATGAGCAAGCTATTCAATTGGCCAAAGAAAAGAACAAGCCAGTTTTGATAGACTTCACTGGTTGGGCATGCGTAAATTGTCGTCGTATGGAAGAAAATGTATGGACAAAACCACAAGTAGAGAAGCTCATGAAAGAAGAATTTATCCTTGTGTCTTTATATGTGGATGAAAGAACCAAGCTTCCTTCAAAACAGCGTATGTTATATACAACAAAAAATGGGGCTGAAAAATCAATTATTACAGTTGGCGATAAATGGACTGCTTTTCAATTGGAAAATTTTGGAGCTACTTCTCAACCTCAATATGCCATTATCAGCGCAGATGAAAAAGCTTTGGTGAAAACAAAATTTTATACACCGGATGCTGACGAGTTTGCCGCATGGCTGCAATGTGGGTTAGATGCATTTAAAAACAATAAGCAAAAGAATGGTGTCAATGTTGGACATTGAAAATTGAGCATTGAACATTTGTACAATTTTTAAAAAACCGCCGACCTTTTTTCATTGCATTAATAAAATAAAAAACCGCTGTTCACATTTTGCAAACAACGGTTCAATTTGGTGTCATTCTGTAACAGCCTGCTGCCGGGCAAGCAAAGGAAAAATTCTTTTTAGTACGAACTTTTCAGGGTGCAACGGGAGAAACAGAATGACAATATCTTATTTTAAATAACTTACTCAAAGATATAAAGATAAAATTCAAACATCAAAGCTTATAAAGCAATTTGTTTTTGGATCATTAATTTTCTAAGGTTAATAAGACCATAGCGCATACGTCCCAAAGCCGTATTGATACTGCAATTGGTAGTTGCGGCAATTTCTTTAAAACTCATATCAGCATAATGACGCAGGATGATCACTTCCCGCTGATCTTCCGGAAGTCTTTCCAGCATTTCACGAACACGGTGATGACTTTGTCTTTTGATCATGGTTGTTTCAGCGCTGTCATCCGCAAAATTCAACACCTCAAAAATGTCTTTGTCTTCGCTGTTACGGATAGTTGGAGTACGCTTTACTTTCCTGAAATGATCCACACAAAGGTTGTGTGCAATCCGCATAGCCCAGGGAAGGAATTTTCCTTCTTCTGTATAGCGGCCGCCCCGCATAGTATCAATGATGCGGATAAATACATCCTGGAAAATATCTTCGGCCAGGTATTTGTCTTTTACAAGAAACAGGATAGACGTGTATAGTTTATCCTTGTGGCGGAGCACCAGCGCTTCCAATGCGTCCAGGTTACCATCTTTAAAAAGATGAATGAGTTCATGGTCGGTTTTTTCGATAAAAGCTTTCATAAAACTTCTACAGTTTAGGTGGTTGAATGGATAGGGTTTACTAAAATTAAAATAGGTGAATCTCGAAAAGTGTAGAAGTTATACGATAGGCGGGGTAATTTTAAGGTTATTCATTTTTTTGGATATTGGATAATAAAAATATAGTTTTTCGTTGATCTTACAAGCAGCGGTTCAAAAAAAAGTTGAAAATTATTGCAAAAGGAATGTTAATCATAATCGTTGAAGTTTGCTTTGGATAAGGATTTAACTTTGCTGCACAGAAAATGGAAAAAGAAATAATAGGGAAAAACCCCTTGGTGAAAAAGACCGTAAATCCCGCAGAAAGTATCTTTATTAAGGGTGCAAGGGTGCATAACCTGAAAAATATTACGGTAGAAATACCAAGAAATAAACTGGTAGTAGTAACGGGTGTATCGGGATCTGGAAAATCCTCCCTCACCATTGATACGCTATATGCTGAGGGGCAGCGCCGGTATGCGGAAAGCCTCAGTGCTTATGCCCGCCAGTTTCTCAACCGGATGAATAAACCGGATGTAGATTTTATCAAAGGACTTTGCCCGGCTATAGCTATCGAACAGAAAGTAATTACCCGTACCCCCCGCAGTACGGTTGGCAGTATGACGGAAATATATGATTACCTGCGACTGCTTTTTGCAAGGGTCGGTAAAACTATTTCCCCTGTTTCCGGAAAAGAAGTAAAAAAAGATGATGTAGCGGATGTTGTAAAAGCAATCACTGATTTAAAAGAAGGAGATAAGGTTTTTATATTGGCCTTATTTAAGCAACACAGGAACCGTGATATTAAAGAAGAATTGAATATTTTGGTGCAGAAAGGTTTTTCAAGGGTATACACTCATCAATCAGGGGCAAAGGCTGAGGAAACGGGAACTGTTCACAGGGTTGAGGACCTGCTTGAGTTAAATGATAAAGAATTAAAATCTCTACTCACTGCTAAAAACTCCCGGCTATATATTCTTGTTGACCGCATAGTTGTAAAAGAATTTGATGAAGATGATATTCACCGTATTTCTGATTCGGTAGGTACTGCTTTTTATGAGGGTGAAGGGGATGTTTACGTGGAAGTACAAACTGAGACGATAGTCAATAGTCTGCAGACGACAGATAAAATAAAAGAAACAAAAAGTAAAAAAAAGGGAGCACCCGCTCACGATTCACCACACACGACTCAACTTCTGCATTTCAACAATCGTTTTGAAATGGACGGAATACAATTTGAGGAGCCGGTACCCAATCTATTTTCTTTTAATAATCCTTTTGGTGCTTGCCCGGTTTGCGAAGGGTTCAGCCAGGTATTGGGAATTGACAGTGACCTGGTGATACCCGACAGAAGGTTGAGTGTATATGATGGGGCCGTAGCTCCCTGGAAAGGTGAGAAGCTTGGATTATGGAAGGAACGGTTTGTCAAAGAAGCAAAGAAATTTAATTTCCCCATACATAAGCCCATCGCTGATCTGACAGAAAAGCAATATGAAATACTTTGGGAAGGCAACGAATATGTACAGGGAATCAATGATTTTTTTAAAGAAGTAGAACAAAACTTATACAAAGTACAGTATCGTGTGTTACTAAGCCGGTATCGTGGCAGGGCACTTTGTCCTGAATGTAAAGGTTATCGCTTACGCAAAGAGGCACTGA
>CAMLEX010000661.1 GCA_946479055.1 uncultured Bacteroidota bacterium
CGGGCCTGAGCCTGGTTTGTTTGGTATACAAAAGGGCATCTGGGCAATATCATTAAATAATGCTGTCAGTTCATTCGCATTATTATTACTGATAGGTGGCTTCATCCGCCTTGCACATTCTTTTATCCGCAATCTGAATGAAAAAAAAGTGTTGGAAAACGCCAACCTCAACGCTGAGGTGAATTTTTTAAAATCACAGATCAACCCTCATTTTTTATTTAATACTCTTAACAGCATTTATGCACAGGCTCATTCAAAATCCGACAACACCGAATTTTCCATCCTGAAACTTTCCGAATTGCTGCGCTATGTATTATATGATTCGGGAGAAGATAAGGTGCCGCTTTCAAAAGATATCGAGTATATCAATAACTATATCGCCCTGCAGCGTTTACGATTATCTGACCGTATCAGCCTGCATTATGCAGTGAGTGGTGATATGGAAGGAGTGACCATTGCACCACTCTTACTGATCAGCTTTATAGAAAATGCTTTTAAACATGGGATCAGCTATGCACAACCCTCTTCGATCCATATTGATATCAGCATTTTTGAAACAACATTAACGTTATGTGTTACCAACCCCATCGTTGAAAAGGATAGTTTTGCTCCCGGCGGATTAGGTTTGAAGAATGTAAAACGAAGGCTCGAATTATTATACCCCGATCATCACCAGCTTGAAATCCGTCGCGACAACAATCTGCATACTGTAAATTTAAAACTGGAACTGCTCCATGCTTAACTGCTTACTGATAGATGATGAACCATTAGCGTTGCAAATACTGGGAGATTTTGTCAATAAAACTCCCTACCTGAAATTAGTTGGCAAATTTGAAGATCCTTTGCAATCGCTTTCCCTATTTGAATCACAAAAAATTGATCTTCTTTTCCTGGATATAAAAATGCCAGATATTTCAGGTATTGATTTTTACCGTTCACTTGTCAATAAGCCCGAGGTAATATTTACTACAGCCTACAGTGAATACGCTATTGATGGATTTGAATTGAAAGCGATGGACTACCTGATGAAGCCCATCTCTTTTGAAAAATTCATTACTGCCTGTAACAGGGTAAAAGATTTTATAGAAATAAAGAATCAAAAAGATAAAGGGAAAGAATTTTTCTTTATCAATGTATCACATAAGATGCATAAAATTTTCTATGATGATATTTTGTACCTGGAAGGATATAAGGATTATACAAAAGTGCATTTGATCAGCTTACCTAACCCGCTGCTCATTTTACACAACCTGAAATATTTTGAAGACCTGCTGGATAAAAAACAATTTATCCGTATTCATCGGTCGTATATGGTATCTCTGCGAAAAATAAATACAGCATCCAGGAAATCAGTGACGATCAATAATAACTCTTTACCGGTTAGTGATAATTACAGGGATAGTTTTTTTTCGTTGATAGAGCAACACTAAGATAGTGAGTGGTGAGTTGGGAGTGGTGAGTAATCCGCCTAGGCTGATTTCATAAACCTCGGCAAGCCACAAATATTTCTTTATCCAGGCTGTCGAACCTTTTCGCATATCGATATCGCCATGATATAAATATACCGAAGCAGAAGAAGATGCAGCATGGGTTAATAGGGCGATTATAAATTTCAGATAACATCAACCGATGTCCCATTTTCAACAATAAAAAATCCATCCGCCGCGGCGGATGGATTGGAAATAATGAGTTTTTGTTTAACTCTTTATAAATACTTTTTGATCTCTTCCACTAACTCCGTTTTTGTAATCGGCACACCCATGATCTTGTGGTATCCTTTCGCATCCACAAAATATACATCGCGGATGATTTTGATCAGCTGTCCATTGTTGATCTCCGGAATAAGAACGGTTTCAAAATTTTTCAAGATCTCACCCAGGTTTTTAGGGAAAGGACGCATATGCCGCAAATGTGCATGGCTAACAGCATTTCCTTTCGCCTGCAATTCCGCCACAGCGGATTTTATTGCTCCATAAGTTGATCCCCAACCCAACACAAGTACTTTTCCTTTATCCTCACCACTGTCTATTTTTTGTTCAGGAATATATTCAGCTATTTTATCCACTTTCTCCTGCCTGATCTTTACCATCAACTGGTGATTCTCCGGTTCGTAACTAATATTCCCGGTAACGTTTTGTTTTTCCAACCCACCAATCCGATGCTCTAATCCCGGCGTACCGGGTACCGCCCAGGGACGGGCCAATTTTTCATCACGGAGGTAAGGCTGCAATTTGTCTTCTCTATCCCCTAATTCTGTTTTGAATTTTACATGTATGGGCGGAAGATCTTCTGTTTTTGGAAACTTCCAGGGCTCAGCACCATTGGCGATATAGCCATCGCTTAAAAATATCACCGGTGTCATGTGTTGCACAGCTATGCGAACGGCTTCATATACTGCATCAAAACAATCGGAGGGTGTAGACGCAGCAATAACAGGCATCGGGCATTCACCATTTCTTCCATAATATGCCTGCAGCAGATCGCTTTGTTCAGTTTTGGTAGGCAACCCTGTTGAAGGCCCGCCACGTTGTACATCTATTATCAACAAAGGAATTTCAAGCATCACCGCCAGGCCCATTGCTTCCGCTTTTAATGCCATACCAGGACCAGAGGTGGTTGTTACCCCCAGTGCACCTCCGTAAGCTGCACCGATAGCTGATGTAATGGCAGCGATTTCATCTTCCGCCTGGAAAGTCCGGATCCCAAAGTTTTTATGCCTTGCCAGTTCATGCAAAATATCAGAAGCAGGAGTAATAGGATAAGAACCGAGAAACATTGGCAAGCCGCTTATCTGTGATGCAGCTATCAATCCATAAGACAATGCCTGGTTTCCCATGATGGACCGGTAGGTACCGGGATCCATTTTCGCCTTCTCTACTTTATAGGTAGTAGTAAATGTTTCAGTAGTATCTCCAAAATTATATCCTGCTTGCAGAACCTTCAGGTTACTTTCCAGGATATCCGCTTTCTTACCAAATTTTTCTTTGAGGAAACTGGTGGTATTGTCCATATCACGGTCATACATCCAATACAGGAACCCGAGGACAAACATATTTTTGGCCCGGTCTTTTTCTTTCATCCCCATCGCAAAATCCTTCAATGCCTCACGGGTCATCTTCGTCACATCCATTTTGATCACTTCATAGCTATCGAGACTGCCGTTTTCCAGCGGATTTTCTCCCTCCGGATAATTGGCAAGGCGAAGATTTTTTGAATCAAATCCATCTGTATTAGCGATGATCTTGCCTCCTTTTTTCAGGGCCAGCAGGTTAGCTTTCAATGCAGCCGCATTCATGGCGACCAATACATCGCAGGCGTCACCCGGTGTAAATATCCTGTCGCTGGAAAAACGCAACTGGTAACCACTAACACCCGGCAATGTACCTATCGGGGCCCGTATCTCCGCCGGGAAATCCGGAAAGGTGGACAGATCAATACCTAGCATGGCTGTG
>CAMLEX010000662.1 GCA_946479055.1 uncultured Bacteroidota bacterium
ATTTTTTCTCCCGCAAGGAGAGTAAGAAACAATACTACCAAACACAGTTTTGAAAACCTGTATGATGTTCGTGAAGCAGTCATTCATATAGTTACTTATGATATGGTACAGCAGGTTTCTCTCGCCAGTTGCGACTACCCCAAAGAAGTAGATGAGTTTTTAAAAGCCGGCTTCACCAAAGAACCTGCAACGATGGTAAAACCATTTATGGCAAAAGAAAGTCCCATAAAACTTGAATGTAAGGTCATTGAAATAAAACCGCTTGGTAGGGAAGGAGGTGCGGGGAACTTGATCATTGCTGAAGTGCTTTGCATGCATGTAAATGAAAATATTTTAAATGATGATTTGACGATGATTGATCAAACCCGACTACATCATGTTGCCCGTTTGGGTGGTGATTGGTATTGTCGTGTAACAAAAGAATCTTTATTCAGGGTTACTAAACCTAATATACATTTAGGTGCAGGTTTCGATAAATTACCACAATACATTCTTGATAGTTCTGTTTTGACAGGCAATGACCTTGCCCAACTGGCTAATTCGGACAAGATTCCGGAGAAAGATCCACTATTTTATGACGAAAGATCTGCGGCTATGAAGGAGTATATGAAAGGTGATAGAAGAAGGCAAGTTCTTCATCATTACGTTAAGGAATTGATAGAAAATAAGGAAATGGCCAAAGCCTGGCAAGTATTATTACATGAAACGGAAGATGTAAATAAAAAAGAAAGCTTTAGCGACCTTAATGAAACAACTTAAACACAATCATTATTGGTATACCTGCAGATCCTGCCGATTTCTTTACATATTCTCTTATAAACTTTAAAGCATCTACCAATTGATTGCTTACCGTATTGCGGGATATATTTAACTCTTCTGCAATCTGATCATAACTCATACCTTGTTGCCGGCTCAGTAGGTATATCTTTTTTCGCTGGGTTGGTAGTTGTGCCACTGCTTCATTTATCATCTCCTGGCCTTCTTTTAAGTCCATCATTTCATCTATAGCATTACCCACTTGCATTTCTTTCATTCGTGCATACAGGTCTTCTAATTTCCTTGTGTTAGTCGCTATCTTTTTTAGATGATCGTAGGTCTTGTTGGTAGCCATCATATAGATATACGATTCAAAGTTTTCTACTTCGCCTAGCTTTTCTCTTTTACTCCATAAGTTCATGAATACGTCCTGTAACACATCCTCGGCCATTGATTCCGACTTTGTTTTTTTCAATACAAACGAATAAATGCGCGGGCTGTAGTGTTCAAATATTTCAGTAAAGGCGCCTTCATTACCCACGGCCATACGGGCAAAAAGTTCCTTTTCATTGGGCAGTATATGTTGTGGTATGGCCATGCAGTTTATTAGCGCATCAAGTTACTTAAAATGCAGCATTTATCTATAGTAACAATTTACTTTTTCAGTATAGTTCCCCGCAGTGCCGGATCGTTCATTATCCTTTCCATTTCAGCATTTACCAAGTCTTCTATTTCCTGTTTTATCTGGGTATAGTTTTTCTGTATCATGGAAATGGTTACCGGTCGTACCACAGGCACAGGCTTATAATGTTGCTGTTCCCTTTTTAATGCTTCATGGTCATTCAATATAGAACAATGAAAAGTCTTCAAATCAATCTTTGCTGCAGGATCATCAGCTACCATGCCCACAAATTCGCCGGAGCTCAGCGAAGCAATCTTAGAAGCAGGAACAGCAGCCTCCAGTTGTTTTGATCGGCTGATGGATGTGTCAGTACGGTTAATGGACATACTTGTTCTATCCTGCATGATCTTTCCAAATCTATCCGAAAGTTGTTTAGCGGTTTCTCCCGTTACTTGTCCGCTGATAATATTACCGGTTATATTCATGATCACATCTGCCTGGTCTTTGCCGTAATCTTTTTTTAACTGGCTAAAATCTTGTACGCCCAGCGTAGTAGCTACCTTATTACTTCTAGCTGTAGCTATCAGACTATCCATATTATTAAGGTAAATGGTAGGAAATTCATCAAACACTAAACTGCTTTTTTGTTTTCCTTTCTTATTCACCATTTTTATTAAACGGGAGATGTATAACGATAGCACTGCACCATACACCTGCAGTTTCTGTGGATTGTTTCCCATACAAACGATCTTCGGCTCTTTTGGATTATTAATATCCAGTGTGAAATCATTGCCGGATAATACATAATAAAGCTGCGGAGATGACAGCCTTGCCATAGATACTTTTGCCGCAGCTATCTGGCCTTCCAGTTGCTCCATTACATCATTCATATAAGCAGATACAAAAGGATTAATCAATGCCTCTATTTCCTTTTCTGTTTTAAGTATGGTAAACAGCTTATCATATTCTAGCTGCATTAGTTCTATCACATGCGGAAGCGTGCAGAATTCACCATCGTTATATCTTCGCAGGTACCAGATAATAGCTGTAAGAAAATTAATCGGCGATTCGACAAAGAAGTCTCCTTGCCTTTTTATCCATTCCCGGTTCAGTCCCATCAGTATCGTTCTTGCAGATTCTGAAGCATCTGTAATATCCAGCATATTTTCTTTATCCAATGGATTACATCTATGTGTTCGTGAAAGATCCTCAAAATTGATAACATAAAACTGGGGAATAGCGGGGTAATGGTGTCTATGTTTTAAATAATGATTGTAAGCAATGACAGAAAGATCGTCAAACTTAAAATCATAAATAAACATAGAGAACCCCTTCCGTATGTGTTGTGAGATAACATGCCGGATAACAAAATAAGACTTTCCCGATCCCGGCGAACCTAGTACCAGTAAAGAACGAAAAGGATTGATAATATTGATCCAGCTTTTGCGAAGTTTTCCTTTCAGGTTATATTCGGCAGGAAGGTTAATGGAGTATTCATTTTGCAACAGCCTTCCTTCCTGCGGAAAGGTTTCATTATTCTTATTAAAAATGTCTTTGTTATCCAGCTTCATCTTTATTACTCTTGATAGTAATGTGCCGCCTGTAAGCATAAGTATATATCCGGTTGCCGTTATAAGCATATAGAGTATACTCTTGCTGGTATAAGATCTCGGAAAGTATAAACAGAAATAACTGAGGAAGTAGATTATCAATCCTACAATGATGTATGCAGAAGCCTTCTTATAGTTAACCTTTTCATCTTTCTTTCCCTTAGCTCCAAACAACGAAATGACAAGGAAACCTAAAGCGATCAATTTTGAATTAATAAACTGATCGAATAATCCAGTATTCCTGATATTACTTAATAGTCTATCGGAGAGGGCCGCTGTTAAGTTCCATTCCTCAAAGGCACGGTAACAATAGTAATAGAAATGCAATCCCAATATCACAATACTGATAAGCCTCGTCATATCCAGTATCTTTCTCAATCCTTGTTCATTTTCACCGGTATTCATAGAATCGGAGTTAAATTAAATTGATAAACGTTTTTTCT
>CAMLEX010000663.1 GCA_946479055.1 uncultured Bacteroidota bacterium
TGTATAATCCATTAATGTCAGTTTCACTACACCATCTATTGACAGTTCAATATAGTGGCCATAACGGATAAGTTTGAAATGGAAAGAATTTTTTTTATTGGTTGTAAAAAAACCGGATTGAATATCATTGAAAATAAAATTCTGCCGTGTATTCAATGGGTTGAAGCCCCAAACTCTTATCTGTACCAGGCCGTTGGCAACATTGAACGAAATAAAATAGCCATTCCCATCTTTATCAATATCACTCACCAATCCCAGTTTTCCCATGCCTTCTACTGTTAGCACCCCTTCCCATATAAAACTGGCCGAAGGTTTCTGAAAGCAAAATATCTCATACCCGCTTTTTGATCCGCAGGTCCATTTATCCGGGTCGATACTTGAAGAAGCAGTTGGATTTGAAAACAAATGTTCCACTTTTTCCATTTCATCCTGCAGTATTGTTTTTATTACCATCTTTTCCCAGCGGTAATAACTTTTTAATATTAGCCTTCCCTTGTCATCTACATCCAGTTGCTTAGGTGGAGGCAGTACCCGTAATGCATCAATTTTTCCATAGGCATAGAAAAAATTATATACCAGTAAATGATCCCCATCCTGTACAGTACGGGCGGCATAATTTCCCTGTGGTAACAGCACATCAGCATGAAAGGAATGGTATTCACCAAAAAAATCCGGCGCAAACCAGTACCGCACCTTTATATCTTCCCTGATAGAACCCAGTAAATAAAACCGGCCGTACAATTCGAAAACGCAGGGGCATTCAATGTCGTCATACACCATTGGATATAATAATGGCGGCATCAGTTCAACAATATCATTTGTTATTTTCACCATGCCTACACATCCCCGGCGGGATACAGGTCCGGCAATAGTTCGTGCACCCATCAGCAGGTACACTTCTCCTTTGTATTCAAACCTGAAAGGATCACGGAAACTCAACCATGTTCGTGGGTTTGAATCTGATGTTTCATAAAAAATACCTTTGGGTTCAATGGGGTAAATGTTTTTCTTATTCTTTTTCCAATCAATAAGATTTTCCGACTCAGCTAATCCTATCCTGGAAACAACACCGCGATCTTTTCTTTGCAAACCTGTATAATACATTTCAAACTTGTCGTCCACTTCACAAACATGCATTGTCCATAGCATATCATCATCCCACTCACCGGGATGACCAACGAATAAAGCATTGTTCACCCTTTTCCATGAAATACCATTTCTTGATACAGCATGTGCGATATAATCGTGGTTGGGAATGATAAGATGAAACAAGTGATAAACTCCTTTGTGAATGATAACTGTTATGTCGCCAATTTCCCAGTCGCTGAAACCTGATCCTGAATACATAAATTTTATTTTTTAGGTATTAATAAAATTACGAAATACTCCCACTTATATTGATTTGGCTAATTTTACAATTTCCACGCAAAACGAATAATAATGATGGAAGGTTATTACATTCAGTTATTCAGTCCGCATGGGCTTATCCGATATACTGATCCTGAAATTGGCAGGGACAAGGATACCGGGGGGCAAGTGAAATATGTATTGGAGCTTTTAGAAAATCTTTCACAGCATCCACAGGTAAGAAAAGTAGACCTCTTCACCCGAAGGATCCTGGACAAAAGAGTTTCTTCAACATATGAAAAAGAAATTGAAACAGTAAATGATAAAGCCCGCATCATCCGTATGACTTGTGGCGGAAATGCTTATCGCCAAAAAGAATCATTGTGGGATCACCTGGATGAGTTTATAGATAAAACGATCCGCTTCATTGAGAAGCAGGATGATTTTCCCAACGTGGTACATGGACATTATGCCGATGGTAATTACCTCGCGGGACAGATAAGCGAAGTATTCGGAATACCTTTTATCGCCACCGGCCATTCACTGGGCCGCAACAAAAAAAATATTTTATTGAAGGATGGGTTGTCGCCGGAAAAGATCAACGAAAAGTTTAATATGGAGCGGCGTATTGAAGAAGAAGAAAATTCATTGAAGGATGCAGATGTAGTAATTGTAAGCACACAACATGAAATAGACACCCAATACGATTTCTATAAAAATAAAAAGGAAGCCAGGTTTGAAGTGATCCCGCCTGGCGTGAACACTGATTTGTTCTATCCTTTTTACAGATTTGATATGCCTTCATTCAAGATGACCATTGAGCAGGAGCAGGCGTTGTACCGGGTTAATTCGGATATAGAACGTTTTTTATTCAATCCTGCAAAACCATTGATTCTTTCAATTGGCCGTGCAGATAAACGGAAAAATTTTGAAGCAATTATTCAATCCTATGGCCAGGACAAGGAACTGCAAGCCATGGCCAATCTTGCCATATTTGCCGGTGTAAGAAAAGATATTACACAAATGGCCGCCGATGAACAGGATATACTGACGAACCTTTTATTGCTGCTTGACAAATATGATCTATATGGAAAGATGGCCATTCCAAAAAAAAATGACCCGACACTGGATGTGCCTGAAATATATCGTGTGGCTGCACGAAAAAAAGGAGTGTTTGTCAATGCAACTCCGGGAGAAAATTTTGGATTGACCATTGTGGAAGCAGCTGCTTGCGGCCTGCCTGTTGTGGCATCACCCAGCGGAGGGCCAAAAGAGATCCTTGAACATTGTGAAAACGGACTTTTGGTTGATGTAGAAAATCCGGATGCGATCGCTGAAGGGTTGAAAAAAATTATAGCTGACCAGGCATTATGGGAAAAATATTCCGCCAATGGAATATTGGCGACCAATCACCTGTATTCATGGAATGCGCATTGCAATAAATACATGGAGATCGTTGAGGATCTTTTCAGGAGAAAAGATACAGGTGTTCCTGCTTTCGTTAATAAGAGCGCTTTCGGGAAAAAACTTGCCAAAGCAAACCAGTTTATTATTTCGGATCTCGATGGAACGCTTGTAGAAGGAAACAAAGCAGATGGATTGAATGAATTAAAGCAATGGATTGTTGATCACAAAGAACAGATAGTGTTTGGTGTTGCCAGCGGGAGAAATAGAGAATTTACCGAACAGGCTTTTGCCGACTATGATCTGCCAAGCCCTGACATACTGATCTGTTCGGCAGGTTCGGAGATTTATTATACCAAAAAATTTATCCCCGATAATGGATGGGAAAGTCATATCGACTACCAATGGAAAAGAAAAGAATTACAAGATGAATTAGCGAAATTTCCCGGTATACGCCTGCAGGAGCCAGCTGCGCAATGGCGTTTTAAACTGAGCTATTATGTGGACGACAATTTTTCTGAAGATGATATGGCCAATCTTTATAAGTTTCTTGACGACAGGAAGCTTAGAACTAAAATATTGCTGACCGAAAATAAATACCTGGACCTGTTGCCATTCCGTGCCAGTAAAGGCAATGCAGTTCGTTACCTGAGTTATAAATGGAAAGTACCC
>CAMLEX010000664.1 GCA_946479055.1 uncultured Bacteroidota bacterium
AAGCCTCCCAGGAATGGGAGGCCGGAAACGAATGCATATTCTGCGAAAATCCTCATTTTGTTTTATGTATACGTTGTGTTTCCTCCAATTCCATATCTTCTACTCTTACCATAACATAGTCTTTGGCATCTTCGAGGCTGACAACCCAGATATTTCTGCTGTCCTGGTTTACTTTAAGTACCCTTGTAATGCTTTGATCGTAATAGTTGCTTTTTATCAGGTGTCTCACGTCTGCAGGCAGATGTTGTTCTGTTCCATAACTGATATGATAAACAAGCTGTCCGGTTTTAGTAAACAAAGCCCTGTTTTCCTGATCATTCTGAATAAATTTTACCAGGAATTTTTTATTGATCTCATACCACCTTAGATGCGTAGCATTTTTAAAAAACTGCCCAAAAGCCTTGTTTATTTTAGCATTGACACTGATGTTGGAAGAAGTGGCACTAATGGTAATTGGTGGCAACTCTTTAAAAGATTGTTCCTGGGCAAATGAGCTGTTGGCAGACAGTATGTAAGTCAACCCGCCGCAGATGCAGGAAATTAATTGTTTTTTCATTGTTTTAGTTTTAAGGTTAATAATATTGGTTTGACTGGTTGCTGCATTAAAAATAGTTTACTAAAATGCCTGAGGCCAGTACTTCATTCAGGTTAATGAGGCAGGAGTGATGACTCTGACAAAAAAAGAAATCCTGTAATTGTTCTTCCATCTCTTTTAATGTATGGCAGGCTATGATCTTTGTCTTGTTTTTGAGAAAAAGATGAGTATAGTTGTCAATGACTTCACAAAATACTATTATACTTGGGGGAAGTAATTCAAAGCCCCCTAAAGCAGGTACGGCATTTTCTGTAAACTATTTTCTTTATGTTGCGGGAGACTCAATAGTATCTGAAATTATTCAGCAGTCGATAATTGTAATATAGGCGGTCATTTTTTTTACATCTTGCAAAGTAAAAGCTCCGGCAAAATTGGTGGAGCTTTTACTTTGTAACTGCCAGCAATCTATCATGATGATCCTATTGTGTCCAATAAATAATTCCTTCCAATACTTCAAATCCCCGGGGCATCATAACCTTACCATTACCACGAAGATTTACATAAGCGCCTGTACCCTCAACAATTTGCCACTGCCCCATAAAAGTGGTTTTATTGCATTCTTCCCTGATCTTCAGTGTTCCTTCGGAAGTTACCAGCGTAATTATGCAATGGAAAACATTCCCAAAAGAATTAACATACATTGAACCCTCTCCTGGTGGTATAACGTCTCCGGTTGTTGTAATTGGTCCTGTAAAGGTTGGAAATGTTCCACCCGTAATTGTCATAGTGATGGTAACTGGAATGGGTTTATTAATTTTGGATGTGTTGGATACAACTGCATTAGCGGTAAGAATTGAAGAAGATGGATTGGAAGGTGAAACAAAACTGTCTTCTTTTTTACATCCTGTAAAGATAATGAATGACGCTCCCGTAAGGAAAAGCATCGATTTTAATTTCGGTTTCATAATAGATTTATTTAAATGTTAGAAAATAGTTGCCATTCCCTTTGATGAATTATTTGGGGAAGAAATACCTGTAAACGATGCTATTGTTAAGAGTAGTCGAATGCCAGCTCTAAAATTTGAGCCGTTTACCTATGCCATTAGCAATTACTGGCAGTAGGTTTTATGAATTTCGTCTCTTATAATGGTAACATTCCCATTGGCATCAACCTTAATATAAAAATTATCTTTCCATATTAAAGTATTTTCACTACCCGTGGTGATGAAACGATCAAAATGTATTTCTTTGGTTGTAAATACATCGTCGGAAAAAGAACTTTCCTGGTGATTGGTTGATCCGGATATAGTATACTGCCTGCCACTTTCGCCTACTGCCTTAATCTGTTGACCGTTTGCATGAACGGTTATTGTTGATTTGGCACCATTGTATATACCATGAACGGTAACATATGTATCTCCTGATAGAGTCATTAATTCATTTGTGCATGGGTTGTACAACTGTGTTCCTTCCCAATTTAGTATAAAGACATCATGGAAGGTGAAAGCACCTCCGCTGCTACTTGCGTTTGTTTTGGTCTGGCTTTCTGCCACTGTCTGGTCTTGTGACAATGTTGTAGCTTCTTTTCTGCAGGAGCTTAGCGTTAAGAATGTAATTGCTGTGAAGAAAAAAATCTTTTTCATTGTAATAAGTTTTAGTGATTAACAGATGTTGTTTTGATTGCAAGAGGATAGATTAACCTTGAAAAAACAAAACTAATCCGCAGCAATACCTGGTACCAGCTGTGCTGAGCAGTTGACAGTATGGAGGAGTAGTTGGAGTAAATGTCTAAGTAATGGAAAACGGAATCGCAGTTTTTGTCTTTCAGATGGTGAACCTGGTCAGAAAAATATCAGCAGCAAATCTTTACAGAGCGGGAAACATTAACAATGGAACCATCACTCATAATAAGATAACCGGTTGTCTATTTTCAGGAGACAACCCACAAAACAAAGAGATAATGTTTTATCCTGATGATATTACAGAACCATTTAAGGCTAATTCATTTCCTGCTCACAAAGAAAAATATGTGAGTCAAGGGTGAAATGCATTTCCGGAACAGGAGGGCATTTTCCCATACTGATCCATAAATAAGATTTTCTCATCTCCACCTGCCACACGTAAAACTTTTCGCCTGAAGATGACGGGTGCATTATTTCCGGCAACATTTCATCCAACAAGCCATTCCAGCAGGCCGCCTCAAGTTGTTCAGCAGGAGCCAGGTGATTGTTCCTGTCGTATGCATCCGTATCGCACAATTGTCTATTGGAAAATGAAGTGGTGGTCACCAGCAAGATTTCCCGGATGAGTGAATTATTTTTCATGATAATTTTGTTTTTCGTTGAATAAATTTTTTTCTGAATTCTTCTTGCTGACTCAAAACTATTTCAGTGGCCTGCCGAAAACCAGTGGTGGTGAGTATTTAACAGGTATCAGCAATAATTGGTCGGAATAAAGATGTCGCAGGCAAACATACTTTTAAATGCCTGCTGCAAAAATGGAAATGCTGCGGTGAAAATAACCTCAAAGAATCTTCGTTGTGCTGAGTATAATGAATTCGCCCGGCAATAAAAAGCCACAGCGACGGGAAGTTGCTGTGGCTGTAATTTTCAATCTGCCTGCCCTGCATCACTTTCAGCTTTTTGAAAACTCTTTCATAATCACTATTTCTTCACCATCTGCCACCAGGATCTGTTTCCAGCAAGTCTTATCCTCAATCATTATTGCATATACCGTTTTATTATTCATGTTCACTTCGATTATATGATATATATTAAAATCATAGTAAATGGTTTTTATCCGGTGACGAACAGCAGGTGGTAATTTATCTTCAAAATAGTGGCGAAAGAAACAACAATAATTTCCTTTTTTATCATAT
>CAMLEX010000665.1 GCA_946479055.1 uncultured Bacteroidota bacterium
ACTTACCAGCTCTTTATATGAATTATCGAAATATTCCTTCACAACACTTCCCATAAATTTCTTTTTATATTCTTCTTCCGAAACTGCGGGTTTATACAAGTAGGCATTCCCAATCAGCCTGCTGGTCAGGTATCCTTTTTTTTCCAGGTTCTTGACAGTAGAAGCCACTGTAGTATAAGGCGCCGGTTCATCCATATTTTCCATAAAGGCTTTTACATTGCCTTCTCCGGTTCGCCATACGGCCTGCATGGTTCCTTCTTCTACGTGGGTTAGCTTTTCCATATCTACGAAATTTTCGTAAATCTACGAACATTTCGTAAGTGTCCAAATTTTTCTTTACATTTTTGGGAATTAGCTTAGGTGCTGTTCATAAAGTTGTTTCTTTGGGCCATGAAAAAATTTGCTTTCACCCTACTTGCTTTAGCAACCTTTTTCTCCAGCATGGCTCAAAGCGATTCGGTACAATTAGCTCCCTATAAACGTTTTCCGGCTATACCACCTTTCAAATTATTATTGACAGATAGCAGTACTCATTTTACCAAAGAAGATCTGGCAAATAAAAAACCGGTGATGCTTATGTTATTCAGTCCTGATTGCGAACATTGCAAACATGAAACAGAAGAGATCATTAAAAATATAGATGCATTTAAAAAAGTACAGATTATCCTATCTACTACCCTGCCCTTTGACAAAATGGTAGATTATTATAATCACTATGATTTGAAACGCTTTGATAATATCATAGTCGGTAAGGATGTAAGCTATTTTTTTCCCGTTTTTTATGATATTCGCAATTTGCCTTTCCTGGCTTTTTATAATAAGAAAAAGGAACTAATCTCTGTATACTCAGGCGCTTTGCCCATTGATAAAGCAATTGAGGAGTTGAAGAAATAACCTCAAATCAACACTATATACTACAAACTTTCTAATACCTTTGCCCCGCAAATAATTTACTCATTTTATAAATTTTTTCTTTCATGAAAGTTACTGTTGTAGGTGCCGGAGCTGTTGGAGCTACTTGTGCCGATAATATTGCCCGCAAAGAACTGGCAACTGAATTGGTCCTATTGGATATTAAAGAAGGCGTTGCTGAGGGCAAGGCTCAGGATATGATGCAGACAGCTGCATTGCTGGGTTTTGATACCAGGATCACAGGCTCTACCAATGATTATTCAAAGACAGCAGGAAGCGATGTAGTAGTTATTACTTCCGGCCTTCCACGCAAACCAGGCATGACCCGTGAAGAACTGATCGGGGTTAATGCAGGTATTGTAAAAAGTGTCGCCGAAAATATTCTGAAATATTCTCCCAATACTATCATTATTGTGATCAGCAATCCGATGGATACAATGACCTACCTGGCATTGCAATCAACAGGCTTACCCAAGAACCGGATCATTGGTATGGGCGGTACATTGGATAGTGCCCGTTTCAAATACCAATTGAGCCAGCACTTAAACTGCAGCCCGGCTGATCTGAACGCCGTAGTAGTAGGTGGTCACGGAGATACAACAATGATCCCATTGATCCGTTTGGCAACCTGGAATTCTGTTCCGGTTACTAAATTTTTAAACGCTGATCAACAAAAACAAATTGTTGCAGATACAATGGTGGGTGGAGCTACATTAACCAAACTCATCGGTACTTCCGCCTGGTATGCACCTGGTGCTGCAGGAGCTGCCCTGGTAGAATCCATTGTACGAGATGAAAAGAAACTCTTTACATGTTGCGTGGCTTTGGATGGAGAATATGGTCAAAAAGATATTTGCCTGGGTGTGCCTGTTACTATTGGCAGAAATGGTTGGGAAAAAATTCTTGACTTTGAATTAAATGAAGCCGAACAAGCTGAATTTAACAAGAGTGCTGATGCTGTAAGAAATATGAACGACGTGTTGAAGACTCTATAAGGATATTCTTTTTATAAAAAGCCGGCTGATCTTAATAAGACCAGGCGGCTTTTTTATGAAATCAGGAAATTGATTTTATACTTGCTAAATAAATTATTGAACCAGTATCTTAAATACCGAAGTGTTTCCATCTTCTTTAATGAAACGAAACAGGTAAAAACCTTTACTTAGTTTACCAGTTGGTACAGGCGTAGGTAAATCATCAACAACCGATTCATATATTTTTTGCCCCAGGGAATTTATTACTTGTAACCGTACTGCCTGCGAAAGATCAGCTGGCAACACATACAACATTTGTCCCTGTTGTACGGGATTGGGAAAAATAACGAAGTCGGAATTTGGAATATAATATATCGTTGCGGTTTGTGAATAAATTGCTGTGCCTCCGTTCAGTTCTATCCTGATGCGATAGATGTTTAACCCCTGCTGCAACTGACCATCTGTGAAACTGGGCGCCATAGTATTGACAGCGCTTAACTGTTGGATCGATATATAATTTGTACCATCAAATTTCTCCAACACAATACGGTTGATATTATAAGTAGTGCCAAGCAATAAGGAGAGCTGTGCTGAATTGCCTGATAAGTTGGCCAGAAAGGAACGGATATAACATTCTACTCCCTGGCTGTTGTAATTAAATGTAAAACTTTTCAATCCTGCTTTATTGTTAAGCAACGGCGCAATAGTGTAATGAAGTGATGGATTATTACTTTTTGCAAGCACTACGAAAGTATCTGAAGTAATAAAAAGAGGTTCCAGGAAACGATCACCCAACTTATAAACCTGGAAACTCTTAACGCCGTTGGGCTTGCTCCAATAAAATAGAAAAGAGTCGGGGCAATTAAAACCAACAGAAGTGCTGATCCGCCTGGAAAGAGTAAACGTATCTGAAACAAACTGCTGACTTGCAATACTCATCCGTAATAATGCGGTAGAAAAAGTATCAAGTGCATTCCATTTATAATACCCATTAGCAAGATCTGCTGCATTATCGATCAGTTGCCAACTGTTACCATTGTTCAAACTATATTCTAATTGCCCGTTAGCGTTTAAAAAATCTGATTGCCAACGCAGTGTATTGGTATTACCACTAACAATGTTGTCCAGCCTCGCCGGATAATACCAGGTAAATTTATCCAGTGTATCAAATTGGAAGGCGATAGCATATGGTTGAGGTTCTATACCATTCATGTTAAAACCATTTACCCGGATCACATAATTGCCCGCAGGAGGACTAACTATCGACACCTGCTCCACATTATTCAGGCTATCTCTTTTTCTTGTGGGCAATAATTGTAATGAATCAATATGTGGGGAATGACTTAAAACCCATGGCTGCCAGGTCTCATTTGTTGATGGCCGAAATAATTCAAGATCAAGATCATTGATCAATGCTTTTGATGCATTGGCGATGGCGAAAGGATCATTCCATACCAATGTGATCTTAACTTGTTTAATACCAGGTGGAATAATAAGAGCATGTTCATTCGTTGCCCCCTGCATAA
>CAMLEX010000666.1 GCA_946479055.1 uncultured Bacteroidota bacterium
ATATCGGCGCTTTCATGCTTAGCGAGCCGGAAGCAGGAAGTGATGCCACATCACAACGAACAATAGCTGAAGATAAAGGCGACCATTATTTATTGAATGGTACAAAAAACTGGATAACAAATGGTGGTTCAGCAAGTGTATACCTCGTAATGGCACAGACGGATGCTTCTAAAGGTTCAAGAGGTATTAATACATTGATTGTAGAAAAGAAATGGCCGGGTGTAACGGTGGCAGCCAAAGAAAATAAATTGGGGATACGTGGTAGTGATACACATACGGTTATGTTTACCGATGTAAAAGTGCCAAAGGAAAACAGGGTAGGAGCAGATGGTTTTGGTTTTACGTTTGCCATGAAAACATTAGCCGGCGGAAGAATTGGTATTGCTTCGCAAGCATTGGGGATAGCAAGCGGTGCTTTTGAATTGGCAAGAGACTATTCTAAAGTGAGAAAGGCGTTTGGTACAGAAATCATGAATCACCAGGCTATTGCTTTCAAGCTGGCTGATATGGCTACTAAAATAGAAGCAGCAAGATTGCTTTGCTTAAAAGCAGCCTGGGAAAAAGATAATAATATTGATTATACCCTGAGCAGTTCAATGGCAAAAGTATTTTCTTCGGAAACGGCGATGTGGGCGGCCATCGAAGCGGTTCAGATTCATGGCGGATATGGTTTTGTAAAAGAGTACCATGTAGAGCGGCTGATGAGAGATGCTAAGATCACGCAGATCTATGAAGGAACAAGTGAAGTGCAAAGGATTGTGATCAGTAGAAGTATTTTAAAAGGATAAATTATTTTATACAATCTCTTTTATCTTTATCCGCAAGAAAAAATTGTATGAAATTTTATTCTATTTTATTTAGCCTGTTTTATTGTTCAATAATAATAGCCCAACCAGCAGAAAATACATATTTGCTGAAAGTGGCAAAATTGTACGATAGTGAAAAGAATATTTTTCTGAAGAATCAGGAAATATTGGTGAAAGGAAAGTTGATAGAGAAAGTTGGTACAAACCTCAAAATTCCAGAAGGAGCAGAAGTAATCAACCTTCAAAATTGTACGGTAACTCCCGGTTTAATAGACGCACATACGCATGTGCTCACCATTCAAAAAATGAATGATGCGCTCGAAGCAGATCTTTTTGCAAATTCTGATATTGAAAGAACACTTCGTGCGGTAACCATTTGCAAGTCTTTTTTAAATGCCGGGTTTACTACCATCCGTGACTTAGGTAACTCAGGTATGTTTCTCGATCTTAACCTGCAAAAGGCTATTAAAAAAGGTTGGATAGAAGGGCCCCGTATGGTTGTATCCGGCCCGATACTTAGCCCGGAAGATGGCCAGTTCTTTAATCTCTCTTCCCGCAATCGTCATGTAATAGAAGAGGAATACCGGGTGATAAGAAATACAGAAGATGCGCGGCAGGCTGTTAAAGACCATATTTCCAAAGGATCTGATGTAATTAAAGTAGTGATGGGAGATGGGCGGCTTACGCTTCCGTTGGAAGAAGTAAAAATGATTGTGGAAACAGCCCACGCTTATGGCATCAAAGTAACAGCACACGCTACTTACGATGCTGTTATAAACAGGGCATTAGAGGCTGGTGTAGATGGCATTGAGCATGGTTATGGTATAGCTGATAGTTTATTGGAAAAAATAGCTCGTAAAAAAGTTTACCTGGTGCCTACTATTGGTACGTATGATTCTTATATCAAACTATTTGATGATAATGAAAAAAAGCAAACACCAGACTTGCTACAGGGTTTAAAAAATTATATCGAGAGCAGTGAAGCAATTGTAAAAAAGGCTTTTGACAAAGGGGTAATGGTAGTGAACGGATCTGATATGTACCTCTATACAAAGCAACCGCAAGGTGATGCGGCGAAAAGTTCAATTGAATCCTATTTTAATGCCTGCAAAAAAACTGGTGATGTATTAAAGACGGCCACTAAAAATGCTGCGATAGCCTGTGGAGTGGATGGTTACACAGGAGTTATCAGGGAAAAAATGACAGCAGATATTGTAGCTTTTGAAGGTGATATGGAAAAAGATTTTATTAAATCATTGCGACAGGTAAAATTTGTAATGAAAGAAGGCCAGATTTATTTGAAATAAAGCCCCGACAATGAGTGTAAATAAAGAGAAGTACGCAGCAATTAAGAGAGAGCTTGACAACAATAAAGTAATTCTTATCGCTGTATCGAAAACCAAACCTGTTGAAGACATACAAATTTTGTACAAGCTGGGGCAAAGAGATTTTGGCGAGAATTATGTGCAGGAACTTGTTGATAAAGAAGCTCAGTTACCAAAGGACATCCGCTGGCATTTTATCGGTCATTTGCAAAGCAATAAAGTAAAGTATATAGCGCCATTTGTTTCATTAATCCATGGCGTTGATAGTTTAAAATTGCTTACAGAAATAAATAAACAAGCAGCGAAGAACAATCGCATTATTGATTGCCTGCTACAAGTTTATATTGCGAAGGAAGAAACCAAGTTTGGTTTAAACGAGGAAGAACTGAATTTAATAATTAGTGAATTGGAAAGTTTGAAAATGACGAACGTGCGGATCTGTGGATTAATGGGCATGGCCTCTTTTACAGACGATAAGGAAAAAGTACGAAAGGAATTTCAATACCTGAAAACCATTTTCGACAAACACCCAACACTGTCAGCTGTCAACTGTCAACTGTCAACCCTCTCTATGGGCATGAGCAGCGATTATAAAATTGCTATTGAAGAAGGAAGTACAATGGTTCGCATTGGCAGTTTATTATTTGGAACCCGTAATCCTTAACTCTTAACCCCAACTTCTGATTCATAATCGGCAACTAAAACCCTTTTTTAGTTTTATCCACCTGTGGCATTGTTTCTTCCAGCCATTTATAAAATTCACGCTGCCATATCAATGCGTTTTGCGCACTAAGAACCCAATGATTTTCTTCTGGAAAATATAATAACTTACTTTTTATTCCTCTCAGCTGTGCGGCCTGGAACGCCTGTAATCCCTGTTCGATTGGTACACGATAATCTTTGCCACCCTGTATTATCAGGATCGGAGTATTCCATTTATCAACGTAGTTTACTGGATTAAACTGGTTGTATGATTTTTGCGCTGGTGCATTTTTTTTATCCCAATAGGGGCCACCCCAGTCAAAGTTAACAAACCACATTTCTTCCGTGGTACCATACATACTGCGCATATCGAAAATGCCGTCATGTGCGATGAAAGATTTGAAACGGTTGTTATGAATACCAGCAAGCATATAAACAGAATATCCGCCATAGCTGGGCCCTACACAACCCAAACGATTTTTGTCAACATATTTTTCTTTACTCACTGCATCTATAGCTGATAAATAATCTTTCATTACCTGTCCCCCATGATCTTTACTTATTTGTTCGTTCC
>CAMLEX010000667.1 GCA_946479055.1 uncultured Bacteroidota bacterium
AGCCGGGCAGCTTTGGCTTTATTACCGTTTGTGTGCTGAAGAATTTTTTGGATATGCTGTTTTTCAACGGAGGCAAGCGATAGCTCCTGCAATACTGTCGAATTTTGTTTTTGAATTTCGTAAGGCAAATGCTCCGGAAGTATTTCCGGCCCATCCATGAGGATCGCAGCTCGTTCCAATACATTTTTGAGTTCCCGGATATTTCCTTTCCAGGGGTGATGTTGTAATAGATGTAAGGCGTCCTTGCTTATTTGTATCGGTTGCTTGTTTTCTTTTTCAGAAAAACGGGTAAGAAAAAAATCGATTAACGCTGGAATATCCTGCGCTCTGTCACGCAGTGCCGGTAGTTCAATGGTGAATACATTCAGACGGTAATACAAATCTTCACGAAAATGACCTTGCTCTATTTCTTTTCTTAGTTCCCTGTTTGTGGCTGCAATGATCCGGGTATCTGCCTTTGAAATCTTTGTATCTCCGAGTTTAATAAATTCTCCATTTTCTAAAACTCTCAGCAGCTTTGCCTGAAGGTCAATGTTTAGTTCTCCGATCTCGTCTAAAAACAAGGTGCCTCCCTCAGCTATTTCGATCAATCCTTTTTTGTCCTTTATAGCCCCGGTATAGGCTCCTGCTTTATGCCCAAACAATTCTCCTTCCAGCAATTCTTTATTGAAAGCGCTGCAATTAATAGCTACCAGTGAATTATTTTTTCGTTTACTGTTTTTGTGAATAGCATTGGCAAATACTTCTTTGCCCGTTCCTGTTTCTCCCAATAATAAAACGGTAGAATCACTGCCTGAAATTTTCTTAGCTAATGTAACCGCATTTTTTATAGTAGCGCTTTCGCCTATGATGGATTCAAAATCATAATACGTTTTATCGCCAACTTTAACCGCCGATTTTTTTTGAAACAAGGATTTGTCCACCGCCTGGTAAAGCAGCGGGATAATGCGGTCGTTATCATCACCTTTCGTTATATAATCAAATGCTCCATTCTTGATGGACTGTACTCCATCTGCTATGTTTCCATAAGCCGTGAGTAAGATAGTCTCAAGTGAAGGGAAATTTTTTTTGATGGTTTTTACAAAATCAACCCCATTACCATCAGGCAGTCGCACATCGCATAAAACTACATCAATTGGCTGGCTAGACAATACTTCCATTGCCGCTTTTAAAGTACTTGCCTGTACAACCTTAAACCCTTCTAAAGAAATAAGCCTAGTAAGCAGTTTACGCAATTGTTCTTCATCGTCAACTATTAGAATATTACCAACCATGAATGAAATTAGCAGAATTTTTTTTTATTAATCATTCAGTTTTCAATACGCTTAAGTCTTAGTTTGGTAACCGGCCCAACAATTAATGGAAATTTTTCAACGGTAACATTGCTGGGATCCAGGCCAAAACCTTTTTCTTCCGAAAGGCTGATATCTTTTAACCAAAAATGTATTTTCATTATTATTCGTTCCATAAATGGCAACTCGCTATCCTGGCTGATGTATTTTTCCATGACCATGAACTGAAAATCACCAACGGTACTATTGCTGGCCAGGCTCTCATAGCGGCTGATGATATTTACTTCCTTATTGGCTACAAGATCCTCTACTACTTTTCTGAACATAAGGTTGATCCTCGGCTCTACACGAAATCCCAATCTGAAATCAATCCGGATAATATCATTGGGGATAATATGATCCACTTTATACTCACTTGTGTATGGGTCATCAAGGGTATCTATATGCACAAACCAATAAATATCGGCCCGCTTTGGTTTTTTATTAAGTATCGAATAAATGATTTTGTGTTCAATTTCTTTATTATTATCGGCACTTGTCAGATACACAAGGTGAGTAGCGTATTTGGGAACAGCCCGGTCATTGCTTAGTTCCTGGATCTTGGGAATATAATGTTCAAGCTTTACAAATTCCACATACCGGTTTTTTATTTTTCTTGCTTTGAACCAGACATACATTACCAAAAACAGCAAACCTCCTACAACAAGGGCTACGTATCCGCCATGCGGAAACTTTTGAATATTTGCAAAAAGAAAACTCAGTTCTATCGTTAAGAAAACTATTAAATAAATATAGATAAGAAGTGGTCTTGTTCTGTGAAGGACCAGGTAATTGGCGAAAAGAATAGAAGTGGCAATCATACATAATGTAATTGCCAATCCATAAGCTGCTTCCATATTTGCCGCTTTTTGGAAATAAAGCACGATTCCAATACAACCAACATAGAGCATCACGTTTATGGCAGGAATAAAAAGTTGACCCCTTGCTTCGGTTGGATAATTTATACGCAGTTTAGGCCATAAGTTTAACCGCATAGCTTCACTTATCAATGTAAACGAGCCTGAGATCAGCGCCTGGCTGGCAATGATAGCTGCAGCAGTAGCAATGGCGATACCAAAGTACAGGAACCATTCTGGCATAACTCCATAGAAGGGGTTAAACCCTGCATTGATCATTTCAGCAGTGATCAGCTGACCACGATAATGACTTATCAACCAGGCTCCCTGCCCCAAATAGTTAAGTATTAAACAGGTTTTTACAAAGATCCAGGAGTACCTGATGTTCCATTTTCCACAGTGACCTAAATCAGAATAAAGCGCTTCTGCACCTGTGGTACAAAGAAAAACCCCTCCCAGGATGAAAAATCCCTGGGGATAATTAATCAAAAGTTCTATACCATAATAAGGACTAAATGCTTTAAATATCCGAAAAACATCCGCCAGGTGAATAATACCCAATACCGCAAGCATAATAAACCAAAAAGCCATCACTGGTCCAAAAAACTTACCGATGAAAGCAGTTCCAAATTGTTGTATAAAAAAAAGGACAGAAAGTATGCCTATAACGATGTAAACAATTGTGGATTGAGTTATAGAGGAGAGGATAGGAACTTGTTTTAATCCCTCTACAGCAGAAGTAACAGAGATCGGTGGGGTGATCATTCCGTCAGCGAGCAAGGCAGCTCCACCGATCATAGCAGCGATTACTAACCATTTCCTTCGTCTTCTTACCAGGGCGAACAAAGAAAAAATGCCACCTTCTCCACGATTATCCGCATTAAGGGTCAGAATAACATATTTAATTGTTGTTTGAAGGGTTAAGGTCCAGATAATTAATGATAAAGCTCCAATAACAAGCTCTTCTGTAATGGTTTTGCCGCTGGTTATAGCGTTTAAAACATATAATGGTGAGGTACCAATATCGCCGTAAATAATTCCTAATGCGATGAGGAGTCCTGCAAGGGATACTTTATTCTGTGAAAACATTTGTATGAAATAAATTGCGGAGGCAAAAGTAGAGCCGTAAAAAACAAAGTCAGAAAAAAAGCCCCTGTTTGGATAAATCTTTATAAAATCTTTATACGCATCTTACTTTCTTTACTTTTTCCTTA
>CAMLEX010000668.1 GCA_946479055.1 uncultured Bacteroidota bacterium
TAAAGATATTGTCAGAATGAACGGTTGTATGAATCGCATAGTTTTCAAAATTGAATAGTAAAAATAAGCTGGTAAACTAGAAAAAAATCAATAGCCGGACTATTTTGATAATCTGATCCACGTAATTATTTTTTAAGAGAAATTCCTTATTAAATAAATAATTGCTATTTTGTCAGACGAACCATCCCGTTGAAAGCTCACATCCCCCTTATGAGTTATATCTTTCAAATAATTACACCTCAACATCGGTTTTTTAAAACGATCTATTCAAAGCTCAATGAATTTTTGGATTTAGTAGCTAATAATTTGTTATCAGTTTTACATAAAATTAAAAGGATCGGTGCTACAGACGAATTGTCTGAGTATGAAAAAAGCAGGTTAGGGATTTTTAATTACCTTAATTTTTTTCAACTCATTTCAGGTTTTATAGTTCCGGTATCTGGTATATTTTATACTGGAAAAATTCCCGCATCCGGTTGGTTAGTCGCCTGCATGCCCCCTTTGGTCAGCATCGCTGTTTTATTTTTAAACAAAAGGTATAAATACCAGGATGCTTTAATGGTGTACTTTATTTTTTATCCTGTTTTTACCTGTCTCAGTTATATAAACGGGGTAAATTTTGGAGTAGAGCTTTCCTTTATTCTTTATGGTATCCTGGCTGTTTTCTTTATCAGGGATATCGGGTATATGATCTTTTCCATTGGTTTTTCCATGATCAGTTATTTCATTCTTTCAGTGGTATTAAAAAGATATCCTTATCAGCTGGAGCAAATCAATTTTATCGGATACCTTTTTAATCATGCTCTGGCAATTGTTTATATTTTTTATGGGCTGTATCTTATTAAAAGAGAAAATACCAATTACCAGCAGAGCATGACGGAGAGCAACGTTGCTTTACAAAAGAATAATGAAGAGATGCAAAAGCAGGCACAGGAATTGGATCAGCTGAATTCTTTAAACAATAAATTGTTTACTGTTATCTCCCACGATCTTAAAGCACCGATGTATGCCTTACGCAATCTATTTGATGATATGCAAAAACAGGATATGCCTGCAGAAGAAATTAAAGAGCTGATCCCGGATGTAAAAAATGATCTGAACTACACAGTCAGTCTTATGGACAATTTATTGCAATGGGCCAAAAGCCAGATGCAGGCACATACGGTAAGTGCAGGGGCTATACATGTGAAAGAAATGATTGATGAAGTATTGCAAATATTGTATTTGCAGGCGGAAGCAAAAAAAATTAACATTGAGAACAAAGCAGCCGTTGGACATTGTGCCTGGGCTGACCGGGATATGATCAACCTTGTACTTCGTAACCTGATATCAAATGCTATAAAATTTTCGCCGTCCGGTGGGCAAATTTCCGTTGGTACTTTTGAAAAATCGTTGTTTACAGAAGTATATGTAAAGGATGCAGGCAAAGGTATCAGTAAGGAAGAAATGAAGAAGATAGGCGGGGAGGAATTTTATAGCAGCAATGGTACAGCACAAGAACAAGGCACAGGGCTTGGGTTATTACTTTGTAAAGAATTTTTAGCCAAAAATAATGGTCGGCTTCATATTGAAAGCGAACCGGGAAAAGGAAGCATTTTCTCCTTTATCCTCCCAAGGCCTGAATGATAATTCTTTGCACATTTGATCTACGACTTTCGATTGAGAAATTGTTGTGTTTACGGCTCAATTTTGGATTTTTGAAAAAAATATATAGTTTCGTGGTCTACTCTGCCTAAGCGCTATAATACTCCAACGTGATTCCTTTAAAAGACCACTGTTACCCCCTGATACGAAAATGAAGACCACGATTTATTATGGCGAGAATTTTACTATTACTCAAACTGCAGGTTTTACTTATTTGCGTTGTGCAGGCTCAGTCATTCACCGTTGATGATTTGGTGACCTTATCGTCTCTTCCTCCCAAAAAATTTGATAATTACATGAGCGAAAAAGGCTATTTAGCCGGAGGCAAAAGCATGCACGACGATGCAATGGCGTTTAATTTTTTTGAAAAAAGGAAACTTACCCCGGATGATACTGTCGTTGAAAGCAGGCGGGTAGGACTTTATAAAGAAGATGATACATATTGTTTTGCATTTTATACAACCTGCCGGAAAGAATATGAAGAAGGACTCCGCAAACTTAGGAGTAGTAATTTCCGTTATGCAGCAAAAGAGGATACAAGCCAGGCCCCACTTTTTTTCCAAAATAGAAACCTTAGGGTGTATGTAAGCTCCGATATAGAAGACAGCAGTACGGTTTATACGTTTTTATTAAAAAAGAAACTATTGCCCGAAGCCGTTCAATTTGCGGAAGACCTGCTCAACTTTGATTCGCATGAATACCTGGTCAGTTATTTCGGAGAAAAGAATGTGCAGAGAGATGTTTATTATTTTTCAGAAAAAAAAGTCAAGAAGTGCTCTGTTTTATTTGGAAATAGCAATAAACAGGCGGTGTTTGTATGGGACGATGAAGACAACTTATGCAAGCTTTCTTATGTTCTTATAAGTGGGATATTGCCTACAGAAAACGGACTTCCTTTTAATGACAATATAAGTCGTAATAAATGGGTATTTAAAAGTGGTGTTTATTCAGGTATGAGTATCAGGGATCTTATAAAATTAAATGGGCAGGATTTTAATTTTTATGGTATTAATTCTGAATTTTCACTGATGGTGGAACCGGTTAATACAGGGGATCTTGATTTCAAAAAAACAGGGATCATGCTGACAAGCCTTGACGGCGAATCACCGGTGCTGAAAAAATTAAAAGTAAGTGCAGAAGCAGCAGTTGAAAACCGGATTGCGTTACATGTTTTTTATATTATGCTTACTCCATAAAAAAAAGGGCGAGAGTTGTCGTTTCAAACTCTCGCCCTTTTTTATTATTAGCTTCTACAGAAACCGGCTTACGCTTCAGCTTCCATATAACTTTCTATCGGTTCGCAGGTACAGATCAGGTTTCGGTCACCATGTGTATTATTCACCCTTGCTACAGAAGGCCAGAATTTATTGAGTGTAACATAGTACAATGGGAAAGCTGCTGATTGCCTTGAATAAGAATGATTCCATTCATCAGCCGTAACTACAAACTGGGTATGCGGTGCATTCTTCAGTGCATTATCTTTTTTATCAGCTTTGCCTTCTTCAATAGCTTTTATTTCTTCACGTATAGAAAGCAAGGCATTACAAAAACGATCCAACTCCGCTTTGTCTTCACTTTCTGTCGGCTCTATCATGATAGTGCCAGGTACAGGAAAACTCATTGTTGGCGCATGAAAACCATAATCGATCAAACGCTTGGCCACATCTTCTGCTTCTATTTCCGCTGATTTTTTAAATGGCCTCAGGTCAACAATGAATTCGTGTGCACATTGACCGTTATGATTAGTAAAAAGA
>CAMLEX010000669.1 GCA_946479055.1 uncultured Bacteroidota bacterium
CCTTTTTCCTCTTTATTGGGATTTAAAAAACCAAAGCCGGTACCAAAGCTTAATGACAAAGCCTTGTAGCTTCCGTTAATCCCCATTGTTGTTAAACTATTGGGTCGGTAACGTAATGACTGGATATCCGGCGCAGCCTTCATGATAAGCGATGTATACTTTTTGGCCAGGTATAGCCGGGTAGTTAGTTGTTCTTCAAATGTGGTGTAATAATCATTATTATCAGATGAAGCAGGGCTTTGAGCCAAAATGGTCTGCAGGTTAATCATCACGCAGCAAAATGAAAGGAACAGGATTTTTTGCATAATGTAAAATAACCAAAAAATAATGCCGGATTTCTAAAGTTGCATTTTTTAACGGGTATTATTGTTCCAGATCATTAAACAAATTTAAACATGCTGGCCCTCTTCCCGGAGACGGAGGCTTGGTTGTTAAGCCTGAATCAATGAAATTCGCAGTATGGTCTTCGACAAAAAAAGTTTATCCAACGAACAGCTTATTTGTTTTTATCGCAGCATTCTTTATCCCCGGATGATAGAAGAAAAAATGCTGATACTGCTGCGGCAGGGAAAAATTTCAAAATGGTTCAGCGGTATCGGCCAGGAAGCGATTGCGGTTGGTGCCACATTAGCTTTGCAGGAAGATGAATGGATCATGCCATTGCATCGCAATCTTGGTGTTTTTACAACACGTAATATGCCGTTGAGTAAACTGTTTATGCAATGGCAGGGCGCACAGGAAGGATATAGCAAGGGAAGGGAAAGAAGTTTTCATTTTGGCAGCCGCGAACATTATGTATGTGGAATGATCTCTCACCTGGGCCCTCAATTAGCAATTGCAGACGGAGTTTCATTAGCCTATAAATTAAAAAAAGAAGAAAAGATCTCATTAGCATTTACAGGAGATGGCGGCACCAGCGAAGGTGATTTTCACGAAGCGTTGAATGTAGCGGCGGTATGGGATCTGCCTGTGATATTTTTAATAGAGAATAATGGCTATGGATTAAGTACGCCTACGAGTGAACAATATCGTTGTATCAGCCTGGTAGATAAAGCCAAAGGGTATGGCATGGATGGTGTCCGGATTGATGGGAATAACCTACTCGAAGTTTATGATACGATAAAAGGTGTAAGAGAGTATTGCATCAAACATCAGAAGCCCTATTTGATAGAAGCGATGACATTTCGTATGCGGGGACATGAGGAAGCCAGTGGCACCAAATATGTTCCTCAAAACCTGTTTGAATTATGGGAAAAAAAAGATCCGGTAAAAAATTATGAACAGTATCTTTTGCAACAAAATATTTTATCCGCAACTGATATTGAAAATATAAAAAATGAATTGAAAGAAAAGATAGAACATGAATTAGTAGCAGGTGGAAATACAAGGCTGATAATGGCTGATGCAGAAGAGGAGTTGAATGATGTATACGCAGAGAGAGAAGTTGGAAGCCGGGGGGCGGAAGTCAGAATCGTTGACAATTCGAAACCCACTCATCACTCAGTACTCACTACTCACGACCTTCGATTTATCGATGCTATCAAAGAAGGACTTCATCAATCCATGCAACAACATTCCAATCTCGTACTGATGGGACAGGATATTGCAGAGTATGGCGGCGCATTTAAAATAACCGAAGGCTTTGTGGAAACGTTTGGAAAGGCGAGAGTGAGGAACACACCCATTTGTGAAAGTGCCATTGTGGGTGCGGCGCTGGGATTGAGTTTGGAAGGATACAAAAGCATGATGGAAATGCAGTTTGCGGATTTTGTAACGGTCGGTTTCAACCAGGTCATTAATAACCTGGCAAAAATTCATTACCGCTGGGGACAAAATGCGGATACAGTTATTCGCATGCCCACCGGCGGCGGTGTAGGAGCAGGTCCTTTTCATAGCCAGAGCAATGAAGCCTGGTTTGTACATACTCCCGGATTAAAAGTTGTTTATCCTTCCACGCCCGTGGATGCAAAAGGATTGTTGATAGCGGCGATCAATGATCCTAACCCGGTATTATTTTTTGAACATAAAGCTTTATACAGAAGCGTCAGTGGCCTGGTGCCTGCGGAATATTATGAAATTGAAATTGGCAAGGCCAGACATATAAAAGAAGGTGATGAACTAAGCATCATTACTTATGGAACTGGCGTGCATTGGGCCGAAGATTATGCGGCAGAGCATCCTGAAATTTCTATTGATATCCTTGATCTGCGAACATTATTGCCATTGGACTATATAGCTATCCGTGCAGCCGTGGCAAGGACAGGTCGTATTTTAATTTTACATGAAGACACTTTAACCGGTGGTATTGGTGGTGAAATTGCCGCCTGGATAGCGGAAAACTGTTTTGCTTTATTAGATGCGCCGGTGATGCGCTGTGCATCGCTGGATACGCCGATTCCTTTTAATATTGAGTTGGAGAATAATTTTCTGGCGAAGGCGAGGTTAGATGAAACAGTTCAAAAGTTAGTGAGCTATTAATGAATGAAATAATTTTCTGTTTTCTGAATTACATTAAACGCTGCTTAATTTATTAACCCGAAACTTATCGCAAACTTATATAACTCCGCAAAGTTTTTAGCTTCCAGCTTGTTGGTTATATTACGGCGATGTGTGTTGACGGTTAACCGGGAAATGCCTAAAATATCCGATAAATCCTTTCCGTTCTTGCCATTTGCCAGTAACGTGATAATTTCTTTTTCTCTCTTAGTGAGCCTGCAGAATTTTTTAAAGTTCTTTTTTACCCAGTCATTCTCATCCAGCACACTGTTTATTTTCTTTGCAATAGAGCCCGCTGAATTTACTTCGTTTACAACAAGCAGCATTTTATCCGAAATGGTCTGTCCGGGTGTATACATCAGTTTGGCAGAAGCAAAATACCATTTATAAGAAGAATCGTCAGGTACTTTTACCCTGTGAACAAAATTGTAGATGTCAGAAGGGTTTTGTCTTTGCAGCATGCCCTCGTAATAACGGACAATCACGTTTATCTCTTCCGGTACAAAGAATCGTTGATAATATTCAGGACCAAGTTCCTCCAGTTCTTCCGCACTATGTTTAAGGATATTACAGCCGCGATTGTTCATATATATGGTAGTAAACCTGCTGAGATCAGTTACAAGCACATTTCCCGGCAAATGATTACCTACAGATTCAATCGAAAATTCGCCTTTATGTATTTTTCTCTCCAGGGTGAATATCTGCTGGCTGCTGATATCATTAATCTCACGGGTAGTTAATGCAGATTTCATAACATGTTTTCAGTGGTTAGTTAAGTCAAAAACTTCGGCAAATTTCAATAAGCCAGCAAAGTTGTGAATGGCGAGTTTGTCATTAATTCTTTTCCTGTGTGTATTCACTGTATGAACAGAAAGATGCATACTGAC
>CAMLEX010000670.1 GCA_946479055.1 uncultured Bacteroidota bacterium
TCCAATTGCTTCAATAATTCCTGCAATACCTGCTTATTATAATACAAGCGAACCGCCAATGGAGAATGTTTCTTAGCCGTTATGATCCGGGAAGTGATGATATTGTTGCGAAAACAAATGGCAAAACAGGAAAATAATTCCTCAATATTTTTTTCGGGTACCGGCGACGCATAGCCGGTAATGCCTATGCCCCAATCGCTGCTGAAATAGGATGTTACATTTTGGGCCATAGCGATAGCTACTTTTTCAGAAACACAATTATTAGCAATGGCATGTATTGGGTCTATCCCAAGATGTCTTGTTTTTTGGCCAATATTATAAGCAGTAATACCGCCCTGGAAAAAATCCAATGCTTTTTCTGCAAGCGATAAAGAGGTCTGCAGATGTCCGGCCGTTACACTCTCTGCTACTGCTATCGTCTGTTGCCGGTCTGAAAGAATTTTACCGATCTGGTCTGCAATCTTTTTTTCAAAATCCTGGCTGGTTAAATTCATATTAAAAATAAAGATGGTTGATAGTGATCAAAACAAATTGCCTGCCACAAGAGCTCGGTCTAAATTGGGTTGGGACTTCCTCAAAATTTTTAAATTCAGATTTTGAAATTTGTGGGTATTAAACCTCCCGATTTTCTCAGGCTTTCATTTACTTTTGAACCTGAATGTCTTTATACATAACATCTCTTAATTCCGGAAGTAATGGCAATTGTTATTACATAGGTAACAACACTGAAGCCGTGTTGATCGATGCCGGTATTTCCTGTCGTGAAACTGAGAAAAGAATGAAAAGACTTGGTCTTTCAATGTCAACCCTCAAGGCAATCTTTGTATCGCATGAACATGCGGATCATATTAATGGAATAAGAGTACTTTCAAAAAAATACCAATTACCAGTATACATTACGGCCAATACATTAAGGTCGGCTGGTAAGATTCTTGAAAAGGACATGATACGACATTTCACTGCCAGCCAGGTTGTTAATATTGGTAAATTATCCATTCGGGCATTTCCAAAGTTTCATGATGCTATCGATCCGCATAGTTTCATGATTTCATCTAATGGAATTAATATCGGTGTCTTAACTGATATCGGTAATTGCTGTGATCATGTCATTAAATATTTTAGTAAATGTCATGCTGCTTTCCTGGAAGCAAACTATTGCGAGAATATGCTGATGAACGGCAATTATCCTTATGTTCTGAAAAAACGTATAAGTAGCGATAAGGGACATTTATCAAATGATCAGGCACTGGAACTTTTTACAAAATACAGGAGCGTACAATTGAGTCATTTGATCCTGTCACATTTGTCGAAAAATAATAACAGTCCCGATCTTGTTGATCAACTATTCAGTCAGCAGGCTGGTTCTACCAGGATCATTGTCGCATCCCGTTACGAGGAGACACCTCTGTTTCATATTGAGAATATTAATAATGATAGCCAGGGTATAAAAGATCAAATCCCACCAGCACAATTACAACTTTCATTGTTCTAAAAAAAAATCGCCTATCCGCTTTCCTGCATTTTTTCTTTTATAGCATTGCTTATCGCTGTTCCTATAGCCATGCTTAATGGTGTTTCAGTTTCCGAATCTTTTTCAATCCATGAAGAAATACCGTTCTTTTTTATATGCAGGATATCCATTTCAGGTAGTGTTATAATTGCACTGTTTTCGGGATTACCGGCAAAATGAAATTTATGAACTTTATAATAAGGAGGAGTATTATGCAGCATGACTTCGGCTTCTATCCAGATAGTGATAGAAGAATCTTTCATAGGAAAAATGAATTTTATATCGAAAGGGTTTTCCATACAATTCAATTAAAAATTCATTAAAATCCACCACTCCTTATTCTATTTTCATGCCAGATATTTTTTATCTATTCCGACATAAACAACTAATTGAAATTGAGTAGTTAAGTTGACGAGGTACAATCCTTATTCTTTTCTCCGGAAGGCATAAAAAAATAAGGGGTCGGCATAAAAATGCAACCCCGTTTTTAAATTCCAATATCCTATGAAAAACCAATGCAATGATAGAACACAATTTATCTTCATGGAATTGCTACTTAGTAATTACCAGAAAATCTTGAGTGATTGGTAGATATTGCCGTTTATTTGGTTCTCTTCTGGGTTTAATGGAATAGAAAGCACCTTACAATCAACAGCAAAAATTTTAGTAAAACCGGGGATTATTAATTAGTTTAATGTTGGAAGCGGGGTTGGATCAGATAACACATGAACACATGCAGAAAAAAAGTTATTATATAATTAATGGTATTACCCTATATCGGTTGATCGCAGCTCCGTTTCTTTTGTTCCTCATTTTAACCCGCCAGCCCGACCTGTTTAAATGGTTGCTGGCCCTTAGCTTTTTTACAGATGCAATCGACGGTTACCTGGCCCGGAAATATAAGGTAGTAAGCATAATGGGAGCAAAGCTGGATTCTTTGGGAGATGATCTTACTGTTATTGTTGGAGTAATTGGTTTATTTGTATTAAAACCAGACTTCATCAAAACGGAATTAATGTGGTTGGTGGCTATTTTTATCCTTTTTGTAATACAGGTTGTATCAGCCTTTACCAGGTATGGGGCAGCCACCAGTTTTCATACTTATCTTGCTAAGCTGGCCGCCATTCTCCAGGGAATTTTTTTGATCCTTGCTTTTTTTATGCCTGAACCTCTCAGCGTATTATTCTATATAGCTGTTGCCATAACGGCTTTGGACCTGGTTGAGGAAATTATATTGACATTTCTATTACCGAAATGGAAGGCAAATGTAAAAGGTATCTATTGGGTATTAAAGCAAAAACCTAATAGCTTATTATTTCTTTTGCAGGGCTTGATCTTTATGTGGTAGACTTATCTAAACGATCGGGATGCAATATCTTTCAAATAATATTTACGGGATGTTGGTACAGGCAGATAAAATTTTCTCTTGGAGTATAATAATGGTTTTTCCATCCATCCTTATAGCCTTCTCTTCAGCCAGTTCATTCATTGTCCTGAAAAGAGTTTCATAGGTGGTGCCGGTATAAGAAGCCAGGTCCTGGCGGCTAAGTTTAATATTAATATTTCCTTCAGCAGTTGTACCAAATTTTTCTTTTAAATAAAGAAGGGCGTTAGCGATTCTTCCTTTTACCGTCATATGGGCAAGGTTGCGCATTCTTTTTTCCGACTCTTTTAGTTCTGAGGCAAAAAACATCATGAGTTTGTAAAGAAAATCCGGATTTACTTTTAGCGTACTATTGAAAAAATCAAGATCAATGTAGCAAACATCAGTAGGTTCCAATGCAGTTCCTGAAACAGGATAGATGGTATCAGTTCCAAGGCCCCGATGACCGACTATGTCGCCATTTTTTGCCAGTCGAAG
>CAMLEX010000671.1 GCA_946479055.1 uncultured Bacteroidota bacterium
TCAACATGTTTAACGCCCCACCAGGAAAACAAACCGGTAAACAAAGCCACATAGGATATGTTGAAAATAAAACGACCCGCTTCCTTATTGAAAGGCTGCGCCATATTCAGTTTATTTTCGTGTATGAGCTTTATGATCAGGTAGAATAACAATGCTTTCATTACTGTCACAATGCTCATGAACAGGGTTATTACAAAAAAATACCCGTGGTCAAATTCAAAGAGAGCTGACAGATCAACTTCATGATAAAGATGTTTAACAACTGCCGGGTTCACCAATGCAAAAACGGCATTGGTGATAAAACTGCCAGCCTCTATAGAGATGCCAATGAATATTACCCACGAAAGGAAGTATAAGATCGTTAGCATCAGCTTTGTGCTAATTTGCATAATTATTCAGTTTATTACAGAAGATGGTTGCAAAGTAATAAATATTTATTGAATAACAATAAAAAAATATTGTTTATTGCTGATGTTTCCGCTGGAACGCAGAAGAATGGAAGAAGTCTGAAAAGTTCATATTTAAAGAAATCCAAAATGTGTTTTTGAGATCAGTATTGTGGAAGTTGCTACCGGTACTGTAAAAGCCAAAGGCGAATTGAAGGCAAGCGGTGTTTTGATGGGAGGCAGTGACTGGGATTTTGAGCTTACCAACAGTATTAAGGAATGTTATGCAATGGCTGGTAAAGAAGTAGGAAAGAAGATGGCGAAAGCTGTTAAATAGATAAAGCATATTAATAGTGAAAAAACGTCTCCATTTCCGGAGGCGTTTTTTTATGCACGGGAGACGGCGGATATAACAACTTTTATTGTTGATCATATTGTGCTGTCAGGACCCACCCTGTCGCAAAACCCCTAATCGGCTAACGGTTACGCATAATGTTAAGCAGCACTAAACTGATAGGAGAATGCAGTGAATTCCGTTTACTTTGATTATTCTATAAAACCACAACAAAATTGCTTTATGAAAAAACTATTGACCATGCTGGCCATTGTAATGGCCGTTTCAGGAACCATTGCTACTACTGCACAGATCACAGAACGCCCGGTTGCCGCAAATGAAGAACCACAGCCACATCCTAACAATCTTTATGTGAAAGGAAAGAGGGCAGACGGTTCTACATTTAATCTTTGGCTACTGGTATTCCCCACTTCCAACGTAGGTGACGTGAAAGCACAGGTGGGCGCAATGGCCGGGGTAGATGTGACCGGTAAATCATTGTATTATAACGGCCAGGCCCTCAATGATGGCCTTACGCTGGGTGATTATGGTATTGGAAGCAACGTTTGGGTAACCTTACGTTAACTCCCGCTAATTATTAGAAAGGGTTACCGGTGTTCCGGTAGCCCTTTCTTGTTTTATGGACATTTCTTAATGTAGATTAAGATTTTCCTGTGCCTAATAGCAATATTTTTGTGGGAAGTATAAGTCTGTATTATGAACAAGAATATTTCGAATGCCCAGTTCCTGTTGCGGCTGGCCCTTGGGGTAGGTTTTATTTTACCTGTACTGGACCGTATCGGAGCTTTAGGTGCTCCGGGAAGTAACGGTGTAGGATGGGGCAGCTGGCGTAACTTCGTTGATTATACGAATTTACTGATGCCCTACTTAAACCGTTCCCTTGCGGAAATCGCAGGATTGATTGCCACAATTGGGGAAGTAGTGTTCGGTGTTTTACTGATCATCGGGTATAAAACAAAATGGGCGGCTTATGGCAGTTTTGCGCTGACCCTTATTTTTGCTTTAAGCATGGGCATTTTCCTTCATTACAGGGCGCCTTTTAATTATTCAGTGTTTGTGGTTAGTTTTTCCAGTTTGCTGCTGGCGGGGCTGCCGCTCCACAAATGGAGCCTGGATGACAGATCCCGCTGAGCATTGCCATCAGGGTTGGGACGCAACAGCAATTTGACTATTTTAGTGTGATGAACTATCAGATCAGGAATATCCCCTTTTTGAAGAAGATCCTGTGGGCGGACTGTATATTAGGAATTGGTACTGCTGTGATCGGTTTGTTATTATACACTGTACTCGTTGACTTTTTAGGTTTGCCTTCCAGCCATATTGTTATCATTTCCATTGTAACGCTGGCATATGGTTTAGTAGCTTTAAGTCTCGCACTTCAAAACCCGATTCCCGTGTTGCTGCTCCGGGTGCTGGTTAATGCCAACTGGATCTGGACATTTCTCAGCGTGGGTCTTTTAATCTTCCACTTTAATAATGCCACAGTATTTGGAATGGCCTTTTTAATATTGCAGGTAGTGGTGGTAGGAGGGCTTGCATACCTGGAGGGCCGCCATATTGCTCCTAAGGTTTAGTTGCTGCGGTTATTCCACCAAACGTTTATTATAACAGCTGTCGAACACATATAATGTATTCCCTTTTCATGATAATCGACACGTGTTGAAATTTATCTGCTAAATCTACGCACTTCCCCAAAATCTTATATGAAATATAAGCGCAGCATGCATGTCCTGAATGCCCCCTCTATTTGTCCTGTTTACGTACTGTGTATGCACCAGCGCCGTCGTAATTTTGAACTATGGAAGAAATAGTATCCCGCATTACGGTGGAAGTGTTCGTACAGGCACCCATAGAAAAAGTATGGGCATGCTGGACGGAGCCACAGCACATTGCTGTCTGGAATACCCCATCGGAAGAATGGCACACGCCACATGCAGAAAACGACTTACGGCCAGGTGGCAGGTTCCTTTTTGTGATGGAAATGAAAGATGGCAGTACCGGCTTCGATTTTCAGGGTGTTTATGATGAAGTGGTGGTAAATGAAATGATCCGCTATACGCTTACTGATGGGAGGAAGACCATGAACTTATTCCGGGTAATGGGGGATGGCACAAAGATCACGGAGATCTTCGAACCTGAAACCACACAACCTGTTGCATTTCAACGGGATTTTTGCGAAGGCGTGTTGAGGAATTTTAAACATTATACAGAGGAGCTTTCTTCTTATTGATCTTTTTTACTATTTTGAGTGATGTACTAAATCGAATTAGCACGTCATAAATGAAAAAATTCTCACGTCTCATACTCCTTTCCCTTTTAGCTTTTACTTCGGCTAAAAGCCAGACATATACCAAATATGTAAACACCTTTATTGGTACAGCCCCGCTTACCGATCCTACAATTCTTGGGTATACATTGCCGAAAGGATGGAGGTCATGGGCTGGTCTTACATTCCCCGGGAGTTCTTTACCCAATGCCATGGTACAGTTAAGTCCCATGACGGAGTATGGGTCTGGTGCAGGATATGAATATGAGGATACCGTTATATTGGGCTTTACACATACCAATAAGGGCACGGGAATAATTTGTATATACCCAATAATCCGCATTAAAAAACATGGACAAAAA
>CAMLEX010000672.1 GCA_946479055.1 uncultured Bacteroidota bacterium
CATACGAGATCTGCGGTAGTGACTGGAGTTCAGACGTGTGCTCTTCCGATCTTATACGACCGGCATTACAGGTTCTACCGGTGCTGGGCAATCACTTTCGTCCACTTCTCATTTTAGCTGGAGAGCCAATAATATCCAGGCCTATAAAACATTGACGCATCAGCATCTTGGAGAGATCGGCGAATCTTTGTTGCAACTTCAACCGGGATCAATTATTGATCTGAGTTTTGTTCCGTGGAGAGGTGATTTTACAAGAGGGATTTTTGTAAGCTCTACTATTAGTTGTGACCTCAGCATTGAAGAACTGTATACACTTTATACCGATTTTTATGCCGGTCATTCATTTACTCATGTAAGCAAGGATGCCATCTTTTTAAAACAGGTAGTCAATACCAATAAAGCTATTGTGCAATTGGAAAAAGCCGGCACTAAACTCGTTGTACATTCGACGTCGGATAATTTATTAAAAGGAGCCAGCGGACAAGCTGTACAGAATATGAACCTGATGTTTGGCCTGGAAGAAACAGCAGGTCTTAAATTAAAATCCCAGGGCTTTTAGAAAATGAAACAGCTGCTGCAATATGATATTATAAAGAAAAGCAGCCATGCAGGATTACTCTGCAATCAAACAGCCTGGCACGTCTCTCAAAAAAATTATTCCTTCCAGGCGTTAATACAAAAAGCTGTTCTTAAAAAAGTATTTATTCCTGAACATGGCCTATTTGGAGAATTGCAGGACCAGGAAAAACCGGACTCTACTACTGCTTACAATTATATAGCAGAAAACATAGAATGGATATCACTATACAGTAAGAATGAATCTTCATTGACGGCTACAGCAAACCAATTGGCAGGAATTGATACACTCATTATTGATCTGCAGGATACAGGAAGTCGTTATTATACATTTATTACTACCATCTGGCTGTTGTTAAAATCAATAACGATTCATCATCTTGATATAAGGATTATCGTACTGGATAAACCAAATCCTGCGGGCCGTCATGTAGAAGGGACAAGAATGCCGAAACAATATGCTTCTTTTATCGGGCTTGAAGGTCTACCGCATCGCCACGGACTTACTATCGGAGAGCTTTGCAGGTTTTTTAAAAATAGATTAGAAGCCGATTGGGAACTGATCATCAATCCTATCCGCAAAAAAGATTTCATTTTTATTCCCCCTTCTCCAAATATTCCAACGGAAAATACTTGTTCTTTATACAGTGGTCAATGCCTGTGGGAAGGAACCAATATCAGTGAAGGGCGGGGCACTACACTTCCATTTGAAATGATTGGTGCTCCATTTTTGCAATGGGTATTTAATGAAGATTGGAACGATGCTAAACACCCGGCTTACAATAAAAACGTGTATATCCGGCCTGCAAAATTTATTCCTGTTTTTCATAAATATACTAACGATGCATGCAGCGGACTTCACCTGATGCTGCACAACAAAAAAAAGTATCATTCCCTTTCGCATAGCATACAACTGCTTAAGTACATTAAAGAAAAAACCCCGGCATTTGAATGGAAAGAAGGTAAATACGAAGCATTCAATGATAAAAAAGCGATTGAGCTACTGGTTGGCGATAAACTGATACTTGATTATTTCGATAATAAAAACAGCTGGAAAGAAGTCAAAGCAAAATTACAGGATGAAGAATCAGCCTGGATAAAAGAAGCCTCTCCTTTTCTTATTTATAAATCATCTTTGCAACAACTGAAAATAAAATAAATGAATCTATTTGACGTATATCCCATTAACGATATCACTATCGTGAAAGCAAAAGGCTCTTATGTATGGGATGAAAAAGGAGAGCAATACCTTGATCTTTATGGAGGCCATGCCGTTATCAGTATCGGCCATACACATCCGCATTGGGTGAAGCGTATTGAAGAGCAACTGGAAAAGATCGCTTTCTATTCTAATTCGATCCGTATTCCTCTGCAGCAACAGCTGGCAGAAAAACTCGGCAAAGTATCGGGTAAAACAGATTACCAGTTGTTCTTGTGCAATAGTGGTGCTGAAGCCAACGAAAATGCATTAAAGCAGGCTTCGTTTCATAATGGCAGGAAAAAAGTAATTGCCTTCAGCAAAGCTTTTCATGGCCGCACCTCTTTAGCTGTTTCAGCTACAGATAATAAAAATTATATAGCTCCTGTCAATGAAACAGGTAATGTGATCTTTCTTCCTTTTAATGATGAAGATGCATTAGAAGAATGCTTTGCCAAAAATGGTAAAGAAATTTCTTCTGTCATTATAGAAGGCATACAGGGTGTAGGGGGAATTAATGTAGCACAAGAAAGTTTTCTGAAAAAGATCCGCAGCCTTTGCGATAAATATGGTGCTGTTTATATTGCTGATAGTGTACAATGCGGTTATGGAAGAACAGGTAAATTCTTCAGCCATGATTTTGCAGGAGTGAATGCTGACATTTATACGATGGCAAAAGGAATGGGAAATGGATTTCCTGTGGCAGGTATCATTGTAGCACCTCATATCAAGCCGAAGCATTTTCAGTTAGGCACTACTTTCGGCGGCAATCATTTAGCCTGTGCTGCTGCCCTGGCTGTCTTGGAAATAATTGAAGAAGAAAAACTGATGGGCAATGCGGTGATGGTTGGTAAATATTTAAAAGACGAATTGAATGCTATCCCTGAATTAAAAAATGTTCGTGGACGTGGGTTGATGATCGGATTTGACGTTTCTGAAGAATTAAAAGATCTGAAGAAAAACCTGTTATGGGAACAAAAAATATTTACGGGTGAAGCAAAACCAAATGTGATTCGTTTGCTTCCTTCCCTTGGGTTGAAGAAAAGAGATGCAGAACAATTCATTGAATCATTAAAAGAAGAAATACAAAAACTGGTTTCAACTCCAACCACCGTCCATTAAGCATGAAAAATTTTGTTTCCGTTCATGATGTTCAAAACATTGACGCACTGGTGCAAAAGGCATTGGCGTATAAAGCCGATCCTTTTAGAGATAAAACACTTGGCACAAATAAACGTATTGGTTGTTTATTCCTTAATCCCAGTATGCGTACAAGATTGAGCACACAAATAGCTGCTCAAAACCTGGGAATGGAGCCCATTATTTTTAATGTAGGCAATGAGGGCTGGATGCTGGAGTTTGAAGAAGAAGCGATTATGAGTGGCAGCACTGTAGAGCATGTAAAAGATGCGGCGCCGATATTTGGAAAATATTTTGACATTCTTGCTATCCGTACATTTCCTTCTTTGAAAAATCGTGAAGATGACTATAGTGAACTGTATATGAAACAGTTTATTAAATATGCAGGTATACCGGTAGTAAGCTTAGAGAGTGCTACACTGCATCCCCTGCAATCATTAACAGATATTATTAC
>CAMLEX010000673.1 GCA_946479055.1 uncultured Bacteroidota bacterium
TTAAACCGCTTTTATGAACATATCCTTTTGCTATTTTTCAAGGAAACCTTTTAATGATTCATCTAGTATGCTTGTCCACCCTTTTTCAAAATTTTCTTTTGCGAAATCAGGATTTCCCGGGGCCAATGTTTCAATACCTTCATGCGTTAATTTTAATCGTGTCTTATTGCCTTCTTCAAATAATTCAAATGTCACAAATGAGTTTCCGGGGTAGCCATCGTAGCGCCAGCTATAAGTAAGTTTTTTACCAACAACTACATCAGTGACCTTACAGAGGTGCAGGTATTCCTTATTTTTTTCTCCTGCCATGAACTGAAATTCAAACCCCACTTCCGGTTTAAAATCCTCCAGGTTGAAATACCATTGTTTCATTTTTTTATTATCTGTAAGGGCTTGCCATACGTTTATTGCAGGAACATTGAAGGTTCGTTCAATAATAAAAGGTTGTGTATTCATTTTTACAATTTTTTGAATGTGTTGTTGATTAATTCTTTGTAAAAAAAGTTACGGGTTTCCTCCAGGTCTCTTGCTTGGTTTACCGACCTTTTTATTTCCCCGGGTTATTTTCTTTTTTGGCTTTTTATTTTCTGTAGTAAGAAAATGTTCCAGGGCATCCAGTTTCGTGGTCCAGAAAACACGGTATTGTTCTATCCATTTTGATACTTCGTTCAGTTTATGCAGTTGTGCTTCGCAGTAGCGTTCCCTGCCATGTTGTTTGATTGTTATAAGACCACATTCTGCCAGGATCTTAATATGTTTTGAAATAGCAGGCCTGCTTATATCAAAGTTTTCCGCAACAGCATTCAGGTTAAGGGATTGCCGGGCTACCATGTTTATTATTTCTCTTCGGGTAGGGTCGGCAATCGCCTGGAATACGTCTCTTCACATGATTGGGAGCTATTTATGTAACTAATCGGTTACAAATTTATAAGAAACCTTTTGGTTACAAAAATATTTTTTGAAGCTTATTTGATTAAGGGGTAGAACGGCTGAGGTTATAAATTTTTTTCAATTGTAATTCTTGTCAGCGTGTTGAAATCTTTTTAAATTTTTGAATCCTGTTACCATGTATATTCCCGGTGTAGATATTTTCATTATTATCAATAGCCACATCGTGATACCAGCATAGGGGACCATCATAAAAGCCACTTCGACCAAAACGTGTTTGTGTGTTTCCAGATGAATCCAGGATTAAAATGTCAGAACCCCGATGTTTTATTTTTAAAAAAGTTACATCATCAATGGCAACCAGTTTTTTATTTGTTTTATCAAACGTTATGGAGCAGATGTTGCCAAAGTTTTTGTTGGAGAATGTTTTTAAGAATCTGCCTGAAGAATCAAAAACCTGTATCCTGCTGTTTTCCCGGTCAGCTACATATACATTCCCTTTATTATCCAAATCAAGTCCATGCGGTATATTTATTCTCCTTCAGCGTCTCCTTTCTTTCCCCATTCAAAAAGATATTTCCCTTCCGGAGAGAACTTTATAATTCTGCTGTTGCCGTAGCCATCGCTTACATAAAAAGAACCATTACTTGCAACAGCCACATCAGTTGGGCGATTAAAATGTGCAGAATCATTACCAGCAATTTTTGGCGTTCCTAGTGTCATCAATAAATTACCGTTGTGGCTAAATTTGAAAATTTGATGTAGCCCTACATCTGTAACCCAAACATTATTATTATTGTCAACTGTCAATCCATGCGGCATAATAAAAATGCTGTCACCCCAGCTGTTTAGAATCTTTCCGCTTTTGTTGTCAAGCAACGATATAGTATTAGCGTTGATCTTGCTTTTTGGCATAGGACCAAGTAAAGGCCATTTCCTGTTTGATCTATGAAAAATAAAAATATTTTGGTTGGTGTCAATTCCAATTCCCGTTGGATTGCCTAAAGTAAAGCTGTCTGGCAATTGAGGCCAGCCTTTTACAAGTTCGTATTTCGTAAAACTATCGTTTCCTTTTCCAATTTTTTTGTCCTGAAATGTATAGCCTGCAATAAGCAGTATGACCAATAATAAGATTAGATAAATAACTTTTTTGAGTTGCATTTTCAAATAGTGGCATCAATAATTTGTCGCACAACCCGTGGGGTTTTCTGCGGTGCTGAATTCTGTGTTTCTGTCAGTTTGAACAGAAACTAATAAAAAACTAGTGTTGAAGTTATGCACTTTTGCTGGCGCCTTACTACAATTTCGCGAGTGTCTTGATTTAATAAACAACACAAAAAAACCTGCTCCTAAGAAACAGGTTTTTGAAAAATAACTTTAAAAATAGCTTATGGAAAAATTCCCAACTCGGCATAGCTTGTAGCTACCTTATTAATAGCTACCACATACGCAGCAGTACGCATATCCGGAATTTCAGGATTGTCCTTCCACACATTCATCACCTCATGGGTAGCGGTGATCATAGTTTCTTCCAGGCCGCTATATACCAGGTCCACTTCATCAGCGCCATGAACAATGTATTCCTTTTCCCTTTCATTCATTTTTTTGCCTGACAAACTTTCCATCTGGCCAACTATATGCGCATTCATATTTTCATTGAAGCGTTTTTCCATACGGCCGTAGCGAACATGGCTCAGGTTCTTCAGCCATTCAAAATAAGAAACGGTTACACCACCAGCATTCAGGTACATATCGGGAACTACCAAAATGCCTTTTTTTACAAATACTTCATCTGCTTCCGGAGTCAGGGGGCCATTGGCCGCTTCACCAATTATTTTCGCTTTTATTCTTGGCGCATTCTCTTTATTGATCACATTTTCCAATGCCGCCGGTATCAGAATATCACATTCCATTTCCAGGGCATCCGTATTTTTTTCAAAATTCGTTGCACCAGGAAAATTTAAAATAGAGCCTGTTTTTTTCCTGTGTTCAAAAACGGCTTCTATATCCAGTCCTTTGTCACTGTATATTGAGCCTTCATATTCAGCAAGACCAATAATAAAGGCGCCTGCATCCTGGAAAAATTTAGCCGAATGATAGCCAACATTTCCTAATCCCTGTACCACTACTTTTTTCCCTTCTACACCAACAGGCAAACCATATTTACTCATGATGTCGGGCATATTGCATACTTCACGAAGGCCAAAGAAAACGCCCAAACCCGTTGCCTCGCGGCGGCCACGTACGCCACCCTGGGTTACCGGCTTGCCTGTAACGCAACCTGCCGCATCAATTTCTCCGGGATGCATGGCTGAATAAGTATCCTGTATCCAGGCCATTTCTCTTTCGCCCGTTCCATAATCCGGAGCCGGTACATCAGTACCCGGTCCAATAAAATTTTTCTTGATAAGCTCCGCAGTATACCGGCGGGTGATTTTTTCCAACTCGTAAGCGGAATAGCTGCGTGGATTTATTTTGA
>CAMLEX010000674.1 GCA_946479055.1 uncultured Bacteroidota bacterium
CCGGCAAATCCATCAAATGGACGAACCGCTAATGCCATGCCTGCCGAACCTGACAGGGCTAAAAAATTTCGTCGGCTTATGCCGTGATTTGAAGAATAATCCATGATTGTATTTTTAAGTAGTAGCTGATAAATGGGGATGTTCTCCGCTGAAGACCTGGAGATTTTGTCATCCCATTACGTTGATATTTGTCCCGATAATTTACCTCGAACATGGTTAATTTAGTAGCACGCATTTATAGGACCGGGTATCCTTACCCTCATTTATCAGCAGCATATAAGTACCTGACTTCAGATCTCCCAAGTTGACTTCTGTATCTTTAGTGATAGTAAACGATTTCAGCCGGCGTCCAAGTAAGTCCAATAATTGAATATTCAGTAATTTCTGCTCTGGGTTTGTAATGTGGATTTGTCCATATGATGGATTCGGGTAGACGAGAATTCCGGTCTTACCTTCTACGGTATTTAAGACTTCAGCATTCGCAACTCTGGCCGAACTGCCAGATACCGATTCAAACACCCATTTAAAATTGTTTGACCCCAGGTAATCCCACAGGATCACATCCGCCCCGTTGTCGGGGCTGCTACTGCCAATGGCCAGTGCTTTCGTGCTGGCATGCTTCGGTGAAATCCTGTACTGTCCGGCACCCACGGACGTAATGATGTATTTCTGATTATTTGCACCCTCATCTGTATAAAGAGCTATGGCCGCTCCATTGGATGTAGATACACCAGACACGTCTATGACTTTTGTATTGTATACCGGGCTGAAGCTATAATAACCAGAAGCATCCATGCTTACTTCAAACTTTAAATTATCCTGATCCAAATATTGCCATTGCTCGATCACGGCGCCATTGTTGGAAGAAAACCCCGCTACAGACATATATTTACCTGAATGAACGGCTTTGATCATGTAGTTGCCGTCAGCTATGGGCTGAAAAGTAAATTCCTGATGCTGATTACCGGCACTATACGTCCACTGATCCACATTGGTTCCATCATTGGAAGAAACTCCATTAATATCCAGACATTTTCCACTTAGTAAATTTTGAATACTGTAATATCCATTCCCCCGATCCACCAGTTTCCATTTTTGACAATCATTGTCCAGCCACGTCCAAAGCTGAATGTTTGCTGCGTTCGATAAGGAACAACTACTAAGATCCAGGGCCATGTCCGGTGCATTCAATGGCGAAATCCTCCACGCACCTCCGCCAAGGTCTGTAAACCTCCACTTTTGACAATCATTATTCAACCAGCTCCACTGCTGCACATTGGTGCCGTTAGCCGTTCCGCATGAAGCCACGTCCAGCGCTTTGCTGCTGTGCCTTGGGGTGATTCTGTATACACCGCCATCTGTCACAGGCAGCTGCGAAGGCGGGGGCCCTACGTAAGGCCAGCCGTTATGAAACCCAAAATCGGTCCGTACTTTTAGCTTTGGTTCGCCATTATGATCTTTTGAATAATAATGATACGTGAGTCTGCCTTCACCATAGGCGATGTGACCGGGACCTAACACAGCAGAGCCATCCTGATTGGGAAGAAAAGTCCGCCAGCCTGTGTAAGGACCGGTAATGCTGGTCGACCGGGCTACCATCGTGTAGTAGGTACTGTTTAACCCGTTACAGCAACCCCCATTGGCTGTAAACAGGTAATAGTAGCCACCATTCTTTATGATATAAGATCCTTCGATTGCCTGATTATTCCCTCCGGCTAGTTTGGTGACCTGCGCACCAGTTTTCGGTTTGGCAGTAGTTGAGTCGAGCTCAATAATGCCGATGCCGTCCATATACGAACCGTAAACCATCCACACTTTGCCATTATCCTTTAAAATACCAGGATCAATCGCATTGATATCGGTAGTGACACTTGAAGAGACTACCTTCCCAAGATCCTCCCAGGGGCCAGCCAGATCGGTCGATTTTGCTACCCCTATGGCTGATTTAGGGGAACCCATGTTTGAACAGCTATAGTACAGATAATAATAGCCATTCATCTTTACCACATCGGGTGCCCAGTAGTAAGCATCAAAATTATCCACATACTCATCGATCCACGAGGGGTATGTGGCAGTATCCGCAAATGCATTCGATCCATACTCGTAGTTGATAAAATCTGGGTCAGTTGCTATGACCGTTCCTACACCCCAATGCGTGGTAAAAGTGTAGTACTTTCCATCGGTATTTTTAATAACGGTACTCGGATCATGAACAGTTGGCTGAGCGTTTGCGATCGTACCTAATAAGATAAGGGCAACTAAGATACCTGCTTTTACATGTTTAAAGATAATTGGCGAAAACCTACGTAGTTTTTGACTGACTCTTTGTAATAAATTTTCCATATTGTTTTCTGGCTTTAATCGTTGGAATACGAGATGTTTTATTAGCGTAATAATCTAATTGTTGAAAGCGCCTCTACTATTAAGTGTATTTTTTACATTTATTTATGAAAGTAGCAAATTGAAAAGCCGAAAAGAATGGAGAAACTTATGGAACAGATGGACTTTTTTATGACTCCATTTGCTTATTATGCTGCGTTAAGAATCTTTGAGGAGAAACTAAATTGTCCACCATATAATGCTGACATTATATTAAGCCCTTGTATTTGCCACCCATCGACCCGGTGGGCAAAATTCCGAAGGCAGCTTCCAATAAAAAACTTAAGATAGGGATGCAAAAATTAAACTTACCTGTAAAAATGCATGTTTTCAATAAAAGATAAGGTTCTGGTAATTACTGGAGGTGGTAATGGAATTAAAAGAGCCGCGGCATTCTGTGTGTGAATTTCTACTGACGTTTATATCCAATCCTATCTTTATTTTAACTGTACTATTTAGAAACGACCATATAAAAATCCATCAATTGCATAAGTTTCTCCATTTTATGAGGATTGGCCTGTACATACTTTTAATTAAAAAGATAACTACTACTAAACAGGAACTTCAATACAGCTAATCCATTGAAGACCGAAGTTTCATTTAAATAGATTTTTGAGTTGAAGACTTTCCGCCACACAAGTGTTCATTTATAATCTAACGATAAATTGTCTATTATGAAAAAGATCTTTACATCTTCATTATTTCTTTTGTTCTCTGTATTGAGTTTTTCCCAAACTGCTATAGTTGTTGATCCCAACGCCAGACAGCAAACCTTCAAAGGTTTTGGCGCTTCACTGGCCTGGTGGGCCAATATTTTTGGCGGCTGGGACACTACCGCAATCAACGATGTATGCACTGCACTTACCAGCAGCAGCGAATTAAACATGAATTATTTCCGCTTTAACATCGGTGGCGGGGATAGTTCTGCGCATAACCACATGCGTAGCGATGGAGGCAATATGCCTGGCTACAAGACCTCCCGCACCG
>CAMLEX010000675.1 GCA_946479055.1 uncultured Bacteroidota bacterium
TTCTTTATTCAGATACCTCTCCAAAATACTTTCTCGCCGGCAGGTAATGTCTTTTTTGCAGGGATAATCATTTTTGTACAGGCAATCCTGTTTAACCGTGTGGTCAACAACCATGGCTTGTTAAGTAAACCGGGATATTTGCCAGCATTGTTATATGTTACCGCTTCGAGTTTGTTTATGCCTTTTCTCATTCTGAGTCCTACTTTGATTTGTAATTTCCTCATGATATGGATAATGGACAAGTTTCTGAAGATGGGGAAATCTCTGAATGCAATCATGACAATGTTTGATGTAGGGATGATCATCGCCATCGGAACGCTTATTTATTTTCCTTTTATCGTAATGCTGGCGATGCTGTGGTTTACATTATTATTGTACCGATCATTTAGCTGGCGGGAGTGGATTTCAGGCCTTGTTGGCTTTTTAACCATATTTTTCTTCGTTGGCGTCTACTATTATTGGAATGATAATTTGTCCATGTTCTACAAGATCTGGCTACCGCTAACCAATAAATTTCCGTCTGTATTTACAATCAATTATAACGATTACCTGGTATTGGTTCCGGTCGTGGTGATGATCGTTTTAGCCACTTTGCAGCTGCGCGAGAACTTTTTTAGAAGTTTTATCAGTACAAGAAAGGCATTTCAGATGCTGTTCTTTATGTTCATCATTAGCATTGTCAGTTTTTATACCAAGCCCGATTTCAGATTATATCATTTCCTGTTATGCGTGCCCCCGGGAGCAGTTTTGTTGGCATACTATTTCTCAAATGCGAAAAAAAGATGGTTTTATGAAAGTCTGTTTCTGATCCTTGTTTTTGCCATTCAGTACTTTTTGTTTGTTTAACTTTTTTTAACAATTTGAAATGTTGAAACTTGCTAAAGATTAATAGCTTTGTGCAATGAAGTTTGGAGTAGCTGTCCTGAATGCATAATCTTGTCATAGATATTGGTAACACGAATAGTAAACTGGCTGTTTTTAATAACCGGAAGCTGGTTGAATATCAAACGCTGAAACAAGTAACGGCAGAGGCGCTGATAAGTTTAATTAAGCAGTATAAGATTAGTAATTCAACAATTTCAAGTGTAGCCATTGAATTTGAAGATATCATTGGTGTGTTAAAAGAGAACACAAATTATATTGAGTTTTCTACAAAGATAAACACTGGAATCAAGAATCACTATAAAACACTTTCTACGCTGGGTTTGGACAGGTGGGCAAAGATTATTGCAGCCCATTATTATTATCCCAAAAGAAATTGTTTTATAATTGATGCAGGAACTTGCATAACATATGATTTGCTGGATAGCGATGATGCATATTTTGGAGGTAGTATAAGTTTAGGCTTACACATGCGTTTTGAGGCATTACATCATTTTACACGCAGATTGCCCCTGGTAAAGTGGGATAGAGGTGAGACAGAGATACCAGCCGGTGAAGACACGCCCACTGCTATTAAAAGCGGAGTTTTACAAGGCGTAATTAATGAAGTTGAGGGATTTATTTCCCATAAAAATAAAGAAAATAAGGATCTGACGGTACTAATAACAGGAGGAGATGCAGCTTTTTTGCTGAAACAATTAAAAAACAGCATCTTTGCGCCTCAAATTATACACGATCCATACCTAGTATTAAAAGGATTAAATGAAGTCATTGCTTTTGAATATGTACAAAAAGATTAATTATATAGCGGCAGTATTGTTATTGCTTACCAGTATTTCTGTTAATGCGCAGGTTACAACACAGTCGCCATACTCCAGGTTTGGACTTGGAAACGTAAAAGGAGCATTACTTCCTCAGTTTAAGGCAATGGGTGGTATTTCCACCGGGGTTTATAAACCCAGCGGATTTAGCAATATTAATATGCAGAACCCCGCATCCTATTCCGGAATCACAATGACCACACTTGATATGGGTTTAAGCGGAGCTTTTACTACCTTAAAAGATGGTTCAAAATCTGAAAGCAGTTTTAACGGTACACTTAGTCACGTTGCACTTGCTTTCCCGGTAGTATCAGGCAAATCAGCATTAAGCTTTGGCTTATTGCCATTTACCGAGCTTGGTTACGAATATACCGTTAGTGATAAACTGGATACAAATAGTGTAAATTACCTTTATTCAGGAGAAGGAAACTTAACAAAAGCATATTTTGGTTACGGACAGCAATTCGGAGATCATTTCAGAATTGGTGGTAACATCGAGTACATATTTGGAAATCTGCAGGAAAGCGCCTCATTAGAGCCGGTTAATCAGGTTGCCCGTAATAGCCGCAACATTAAAAAGAACAGCGTTGGTGGAATTGGTTTTTCTTACGGAGCACAATATGAAATTCCACTGGGAACAAGAAAACGCATTACTTTAGGTTATTCGGGATCTTCTTCTTCGTCAGTCAATTACAAAAAGACTTTCTTAACTACCTTATATCAAAAGGATAATGAAGGTAATGAGGATCCACGAATTGATACCGTTAAAATAGTTGAAAACAGCTCAGCTAAAATGAAACTTCCTTTAATGCACAATTTCGGTATCTCTATTCAAAGAGATAACAAATGGATGATTGGCGCCGATTATAGAATGGGTCAGTGGTCTAAATTGAGCATGGATGGTGTTAATCAGGGGTTACAAGATAGCTGGGGTTTCTCGGCGGGTGGACAAATCACTCCGGATGCAAGTGCAGTTTCAGGATATTTTAAACATGTAGATTATCGTGTGGGTTTCCAATATGATAAAACCTATATCCAGTTAAATAACCAGGACGTGAAGCAAATGGCAGTTACCTTTGGTGTGGGGCTTCCTTTAGCACTTAGCAGAAGCTCTTTTTACAAGCTAAACTTTACTACTGAAGTAGGAAAAAGAGGCTCATTAACTAATGGACTTATCCAGGAGAACTATATTAATTTCCATCTAGGATTTACACTTAACGATACCTGGTTCAGAAGATATAAATTCGATTAATGAAAGTCCGGGGTATAATATATGGAAGTGTTATACTTTGTCTGCTGCAAATTTGTTTAAGCTCCTGTGGGGAAGACGACCTGAAGAAAGCCGCAAAGCTATCTGAAAAGGTTGCCTTAAACAGGGATCGTACTACAGGTGTAGACATTATTTATAGTGACTCTGCTAAAGTTAAAGCCCAGGGGTTTGCGCCTATTCTGGATAAAATTACACCTGCCAATGGTGCAGTTTATCAGGAAATGCCAAAGGGTGTAAAAATCAACTTCATCGACGAAATCACAACTAAGATCAAGGGGTCTATTACTTCAGACTATGCGATTATGAAAGACACCGAGAAGTTAACCATCTTCAGGAGAAACGTTGTTGTTGTTAATGAAAACATGACCTTTAATACCGAAGAATTGGTTTGG
>CAMLEX010000676.1 GCA_946479055.1 uncultured Bacteroidota bacterium
TGATTATACATTTTATCTTGTAAGCTGCTCATGATCTTTATCTTTCTATCTCTTTTTCTTCTAAAAACTTTTTTACCATCTGCTGCAGAATCACTTTGGCTCTCGACAATTGGGATTTACTTGTTCCTTCACTAATTCCCAGCATATCGCCAATTTCTTTGTGGGTGTATCCTTCTACTACGTACATGTTAAACACTGTTCGGTAACCCGGCGATAATTTTTGTACCAGTTCCATTATATCTCTTTCCGCCAGGTTGTCCAGTACTGAAAGATAATTCCCTTCAAGAGTGTTCTCTTCTTTTTCTGTTACCGGTTGCAGGTATCGTTTACGCCGGAAATGCTCTATCGCGGTATTGACAAATATTCTTCTTACCCAACCCTCAAACGAACCTTCACTCCGAAAGCTTCCAAGCTTTTTATAAACTTTTATAAAACCTTCCTGTAAAATGTCTTCTGCTTCTTCTGCGTTGCCTGCGTAACGAAGGCAAACAGCATACATGCGGGGAGAGAAACGGCGGTACAATTCTTCCTGCATTCGCCGGTTGCCATCAATGCATCCACTGATTAAGTCGCTTTCTGCTATATTTTGGTTGCTTTGCGGATTCAATTTTTAAGTTTTGGTTCAAGATTCAAAAATGCTACCAGCTTTTCAGTAGCTTTTCGCCGGTGACTAAACTGGCTTTTTTCTTCCAGTGTCATTTCTGCAAAGGTTTTGTCGGAACCGTCGGGTACAAAAACAGGATCATAACCAAATCCTTGTTCCCCTTTTCTTTGACGGATTATTTTACCGGAACAAATTCCTTCAAACAGTTTTTCTTCTCCATCAAGGATCAATGAAATAACAGTTCTGAAACGGGCTGTGGTATCTGTTTTATCTTTTAATTTATCCAACAGTTTATCAATATTTTTCTCAAAGGATTTATCTTCTCCGGCATATCGTGCACTTTTCACACCTGGCTCTCCATTAAGAGCTACTACTTCCAACCCTGTGTCTTCGCTAAAGCAGCTTGTGTTGGTCATCTGGTAGATGGTCTTCGATTTTTCAGTAGCGTTCGCTTCCAGTGAATCATGTGGTTCCGGAATGTCGATATCTATTCCCGCTTCTTTTAATGTTAATAAGGAAAAGGATGAATCGATGACATGCCGGATCTCGTCCACTTTATGTTGATTATTGGTAGCAAAGATGAGCTTCATGGTGACAAGATAAGGAGAGTTTTTAAGTTTTTCTTATAGCTGATGGTTCGTAACTCATAGCTCCTCTTTTTTATATACCAAAAATGTTGCGAAGGCTGACCCATAATTTACTTTTCAATAAAGTGTCTGTGCGCAGTTCTTGTAAGGCAGGAGTGTATAAAAAAGTATAGTTAGCTACCGATTGTACCTGGAAAAAAGGAAAACTGACCGGCAAACCGAAAACAACAGGGTCTATCCCAAATAAAAAAATAATCTGGCTTTTGAAATGTGCAAGAAACTCTTTGTAATCGGTTTCTTTATAATTATTCCTGTTTACAATAGCTACATCGCCGAGGCTCAATTTGCAGGCAGCAATCATATTGGTCAAAAAACTGAGTTCTTCATCTGGTAAATGCACCGCATTGTCATAATCAACAACAATAAGGATGTTTTTCTGATTGCTTCCAAGATATTTCCAATTCGGTTCTATTGGTATTTGTGGTTCATTAGATATTTCCGTGGCTATTGGTTCTATAGGTTGGGGCCGGACAATAACATCTGTTTTATCCAGGTTAATCAGTGAAGAAGGGTATAATGTCGCTATAATGTTGGAAGATAAGTTTAGATCATTCAGACTCATAAAAGTGGATACGTTACAAATGAGTGTTAGTTTTTTTTCGTTTCTTTGAAGCCAAAAATAAACTATTATGACGGAGGCGTTAGCTATTTCAATTACAAAAGCAGAAAGAAGCAAATTACAGGATACAAATCTTGAAAATATTCCTTTTGGTAAATATTTTACGGATCATATGTTGGAAGCTGATTATGAGAACGGTGAATGGACAAATGTGGAAATTAAACCCTATCAGCCTTTGTTGCTTGAGCCTTCCCTGGCTGCACTTCATTATGGACAAGCCATTTTTGAAGGGATCAAAGCTTATAAAGATGATAATAATAATAATAATGCCTTTATTTTTCGACCTGTGGAGAATTTTAAGCGTTTCAACAGATCTGCAGAGCGGATGAATATGCCTGCGGTGCCGGAAGAAATATTTCTGGAGGGGATGCGTCAACTGATAGCCTTAGATAAGAATTGGATACCAGCTAAAAAAGATCATTCACTGTATATCCGTCCGTTTATGTTTTCAACGGATGCTATGCTGGGAGTAAGGCCATCTGAAACCTATAAATTCATAATTATATTAAGTCCTACCGGCCCTTATTTTGCTGCACCTATGAAAATTTCTGTAGAAGAAATGTACACCCGTGCTGCTCCGGGTGGCGTTGGATTTTCAAAAAATGCGGGGAATTATGGCGGTAGTATGCTCGCCGCAAGTTTAGCAAAGCAAAAAGGATACGACCAGGTATTATGGACAGACTCAGTTGAGCACAAATGGCTGCAGGAAGTGGGCATGATGAACGTCTTTTTTATCATTAATAATATTGCCGTCACTCCATCGCTGGAAGAAGGAACTATCCTCGAAGGTGTCACCCGGGCAAGTGTTATGCAGGGACTAAAAGAAATGGGAATAGCAGTAGAAGAAAGAAAAATAAGTATTGATGAAGTAGTAACTGCTTATAAAGAAGGAACAATATCCGAAGTGTTCGGAACCGGTACTGCCGCTGTCATCGCACCTATCAGAGAGTTGAATTACAAGGGCTTTATCATGAATTTTAATACTGAAAATTATAAAATATCCGATGCCGTAAAAAAATGGTTAAACGACATACGTGAAGGCAGAATAGCGGATAAATATGGTTGGATGTGGAAAGTGTAAGGGATTAAGTAGTAAAATATTATCCTGGTAAAATATCGGGGCAGGAACCGGAATTTAAAGTAAAAGAGTATGGGCTGTAAATATATACCAATAAATAAAAGGATGAATTTTTGGTATTTAACCTTCAGGCCTTTACCTTTGCCCTCCCAAAAATAAAGGTCAATAATGCCTACTATTCAACAATTAGTAAGAAAAGGAAGAGAAATTATCAGGGCTAAGAGTAAATCCAGAGCTCTGGATCAGTGTCCGCAGCGTCGTGGCGTTTGTACCCGTGTGTACACTACCACTCCTAAAAAGCCGAACTCAGCGCTTCGTAAAGTTGCCAAAGTTCGTTTGACCAATAAAATTGAGGTGATTGCCTATATTCCGGGTGAAGGCCACAATCTGCAGGAACACTCTAT
>CAMLEX010000677.1 GCA_946479055.1 uncultured Bacteroidota bacterium
AACTCTTCTTCATTTAGCCGCAGTGGTTGATTATGCCAATCAGGATGTTTATTCAGGGACCGCATAACAAAATGGTTAATGGTGAAGTAAATCATTGAAACGGATAAACCACCCTAAACCGGCTGACGTACCGTTGCAATCCCCTGATAAGCTTAAACGAAGATAATAATTTTTTTAATATGATGTATTATATCACAGCCGAAAAATTAAAAAAAATTATCATCTTAACCCTTTAATACTATAACCATTGGCTGCTAACCACCAGATATTGAAATCGTTCGGCGCAAATCTGCGCCATTTCAGAAATGAAAAGGGCTTGAGCCAGCGCGATTTATACGCGCTTTGTAATATTGACAATGCCGAAATAAGCAGAATGGAAAACGGCGAGGTGAATGTTACACTCAACACACTGGCTCAGTTAGCCGAAGCACTGGATATTCCTGCGTATATGCTCTTAAAACAGTAATATCCGTTCAGGGAAGAAGAATTGCCGGGCTGGCAATTACCATAAATAAAAAATCCCCCGACGAGCGAGGGATCCAGGTAATTTTGACGCACCTGTAAAGGATGTTCGTACAAATTCTTCATAGGTATTGATGTATAACCTCTTTTACAGGTCCTGAGTAACAGTTCCGATTTCGTTCATAAGATACCGTTTTTAAAAACGGGGCCTGCTTCGAAGGTTATTGGATTTTGTGATCCAAAAATACCCTGCAATATGCAGGATCGCCAGGCTTCCACTGAACAATTCAATAAAATGATCAATATGTTTACAGGCTACTAAGGGTTTTCTGTATAATTGTAGATTATAGTAAAGCGTTGGCTGGTCAATATATTTGTCGTTCTGCCCTTTTTATTCCAACCCTTGTTTTTTCAAAATCACATCACCTTTTTTAGCAGGTTTTCAGCAGCCCACTGCTGTACTCTGGGGAATGCAATATTGAACCAGGCAGTATATTTTTGAGGGTGTGATAACAGCGTAGCCTCTATTTCTTCCAAACTTTTATAGCAATAATCCTTTACTTCCATGGGGTCGGGCGACATGCGGCCTTCATACATGCCTATAAAAACATGATCAAATTCATGCTCAGTTAAGCCATGCTCAAATTCGGCCAGGTATACAAAATCAAAGATCTTTTCAAGTAAGGTAGTAAAGCCCATTTCCTCGTGCAGCCGCCGGGTAGCAGCCATTAAAGTATCCTCGCCCGGAACCGGGTGACTGCAACAGGTGTTGGTCCATAAACCGCCGCTATGGTACTTACCCATAGCCCGTTGTTGCAGCAGCATTTCTCCTTTACTATTGAAAATAAAAATGCTGAAAGCGCGATGCAACACCGCTTTGCGATGGGCTTCCATCTTTTCCATTACCCCAATAGGTTCATCCTGTTCATTTACCAATATCACGTCGGTTGCTTTACTCAAGGATACAAAGTTGCTAAATAATCATGGTGTTACCATGTTTGCTTATACAAAATCATTTTATCAAACCGGCTAACCGAAAAAGGACAATACTATCAGGCTTACCGAATTACAGGTATTCAATAGTAAAGGAAAGAAAATGCCTGTATAACCCAGGCAATGATTATTGGAACACAGTAAATTCCTACCGGTTCAGGTACTATAAAAAGGCGCAAATATTAGTGCCGTTCTATTTGCGTTTTTAGCAGTTTACGGGCAAAGTGAATCCGGCTCTTGATGGTACCCAAAGGTTCACTGAGCATATCTGCTATTTCATGGTATTTAAAACCATCGAAATACAACAGGAAAGGGTTTCTGAATATCTGAGGCAGGTTATGAATAGCTTCCTGGATATCTTTTAACCGCAAAGTTGACTCAGCATTATTAGCAACTATGCTTTGAGTCTGGTTAATCAGAAAATCATTAGGAGTACTATCAAAAATAGTATTCTGTTTAACTTTTCTGCGGTAATTGTTAATAAAGATATTGCGCATGATAGTATACAGCCACGCCTTGATATTAGTGCCTACACTATACTTGTCCTTATTGGCCAATGCACGATACAGTGTTTCCTGAAATAAGTCTTTTGCAGCCTCGGAATCTCTCGTCAACGTAATTGCAAACGGCTTTAAAAACTCCGCATTGTTCACCAGCATTTGATTAAATTCAACCGTCGACATAAAAAAGTTGTTTAAATAATTACACTACAAATTTAAACATAAATTGAATTATGGAAAAATCCGGGGGATTAATAATTCTATAATAAAATATCGAACCAGCCCGGCCACCATTCGCCACTACTTTTGGGTGGCTGAAGGGTAAGACAAAGCAGAAAGGATCATCCCCTATTTAGATTGACGGTTAATTGGCAGAAATATTTGTTAAGAAAATTAAAATTCAGGCAGGAAAGCACACATTAAACAAATAACTAAAGTATTGCTATGAACTCAAGCACTTCAGCTAAAGACCGTTTGAGCAGAACGCCGGTGGGCAATTTCTTCATATTACAGTTCATGAGCTGACCCGAAACAATAATTTGAACCTGGGGAGCGTGTTGCCTTATTCTGGAGATAAATTTTTCAAAATTAAAATTGCCGGCAATGCAGGTGAGGTGGGTATACAGGTAATCGGGTAATTTGCAGGAAGTAATGAATTCAAGGTCGTGGAAAGGCACATTGGCGCCCAGGTATATAACCTGCACGCCACGGCTTTTGAGCAAATAATAGGTGTACAGCAGCCCCAACTCATGGTATTCACCTTCCGGTAAAAAAAGGATCACTTTTTTATTAACCGAAATATGCGATACCACGCTTTCAATTCCTACAATAAGCTTTTGCCTGATGATATTGGTAACAACATGTTCCTGCGCCGGGTGAATATGGCTGGCCTGCCATAGAATGCCGATTTTATCGAGAAAAGGGAAAATGAGGAAACTGATGGCTTTGTCGATCCCCTTTGCCATAATGTAATTATCCAGCACATCTTCAAACTTCTCCAGGTCAAGATCGATCATATACTGTAACAAATCGTTAACCAGGCGTTCCTGCTGTGCCTCTGCATGGGAAAGCGAAACGATTTTCTCCCGCACTTCCTGGGAGCTCATTTTATCGATATGGGAAATTTTATACCCGTATTTATTAAGGAGTGCAATATTCAGGACTATTTTCAACTCTTCATTGGTATAGTAGCGGATATTAGTAGATGTTCGTTGTGGCCGCAGAAAAGAATAGCGCTGCTCCCAGATACGAATTGTATGGGCCTTAATACCAGAAAGATTCTCCAGGTCCTTTATGGTAAACGCATTCATATACAGTTAACTACAAAGTGCGATATTAAATTGTTTAAGTTAATACAAAGAAACTTTAAACCTAAAAATACGAATTCCTTACGGGGC
>CAMLEX010000678.1 GCA_946479055.1 uncultured Bacteroidota bacterium
CGAGATCTGTGGTAGTGACTGGAGTTCAGACGTGTGCTCTTCCGATCTTTTACCACATGGTCCCGACAAGTCGGGATTCATCGGTGGTTGGTATTATTTACCTCGAAAATTTTATGCTCATTTCATCATTTATTGATATTGTCTTATTTGTCTTACCCTGATCATAATCTTTCTACAATAAGAAAATTTTTATCATGGCAGTCAATTGACAAGTGTTTATTAAAAAATCAGAAAGTAGCATTTATATTAAATCCAAGGCTCCTTACATAAGGCCATCCTCCATATTCCGCAAAACCTGCCGCCCGATTAGTAAATATTCCTTCTGGGTTTATACCATCCTTTGCTGTTTTATAAAGATATCCCAGGTTTCTCCCTGTAAGGGATACCCGGAGAGAACTGAACCTGATCTTGTTTGTAAAAGAAGAAGGAAGATTGTAACCCAAGGAGACTTCCCGTACTGCTACCCACGAATTTTCAAATATTGAATATTCACGAATACCGCTTGACCACTGGGAAAGGTTTTCATAATAAACATAAGCGGGTATTGGCTTCAGGTAACCATTTGCCACAGCATCTGCATAGGTCATACCACCCAGGTCTACAGTTTGGCCGCCGACCGTTACTGAGATACCATCATTCAAAACACCATCTGGAATAATCCCGTCATTTTTAATTACCCCATTATCATCATATTGAATGCCGCCTGATTCAGCATTACGCCCAAATAGGGAATTTTTAAATGTCCCATTGGCAGAGCCATACTGATGTGTTGCTGAAGCCATCAATCCCCCAACTTTAGAATCCACTTGTATATTCAGGTTGAAATTCTTATAAGTAAATTCCTGCGTAGTGCTGAGAAGAAATTTTTCCATGATAGATCCCAGTATTTTCTTAGACCCGTCATAATCCTGAGATCTCATAAATGAAAAGGCTCCATTGGTAGATCCATTGGGGGCCGAACCAATAACCCTTTTTCCATTATTAGGGTGATCTATTGGTTTTCCGTTTGCATCTTTTGCCTGGTAAATAGCATATCCATGGCCCGTTTCAATGACGCCATATTGTTGTCCTTCGATGGCTTTAGCGATTACATCAGCACCAAATGCAAGCTCCAGATCTTTAGATGGAACGCCAGGATACAACTTGATTATTTTATTGCGGTTCCTTGTGAAATTAATAGTTGAATTCCAGTTGAAATATTTGCCTTTGACAGGATTTGCAGTCATCAATATTTCGATCCCCTGGTTCTGCACGTCACCTGCCTGGATTACTCTTGAACTGGCACCGGCTTCCACCGGTACTGGCAGATCAATGATCTGGTTTTTCGTATTCTTTTTATAATAAGCGATATCAAATCCAAGCCGGTTGTTAAAGAACCTGAGGTCGGCACCAACTTCCAACTCACGACTTAACTCATTCTTCAAGTTGGCATTACCGATGGTTCCGGAATTGAAAGTATATATCGGCCTATTGGTGTTACCAACACTGTTGAATAGACCTGTCAGACCATAATAACCTGCTGAATTCGTCAACTGAGCCGCAGCATCCAAACCTGTGTAGGAATAAGAAGCTCTGAGCTTACCAAACGATAGTATGGAAGAGCTGCTTTGTTTGAAATTCGGCAGTTCTGTGAAGATCCACGCCAAACCAACACTTGGATAAAAATAAGAATAATCACCATGTCCATCCCTGTAAGTAAGGGTTGATGACCAGTCATTCCGGCCGCTTACATTCAACGTCAGCATATCCTGCCATGTTAAGTCGCCATAAGCATAAAGTGCGTCTGTGCGCCTGCCGGCCCCTGACTCACCTCTTGTACTTGCAGCATTAACAGAATTAGCTATTGTATACAGACGCGGAACTTTTAATCCGCCTTCGGTTTGTGAATTGTTGAAATTAATACCGGTATGCCGATAGGTTTCTCCACCTATTGAAAAATTTAAATCAAAATCATTGCCGAATTGCTTAGTGATATTTGCCAGGCCCTGTACCCGGTAGGTAGAATAAGAAGTTTGCGAAATCTGATAGACTCCTCCTGAAAAATTGGAGCCCTCGCCTAATTGCTTTCTTTCAAATTTGTCATTATATGCACTGGCGTTTGCCCTCACCAGGAAGTTCAGCCATGGTGTAACATTTGCAGTAATATCAATATTGGCGATCAGGTTATTTTCCTTTTGCTTCCGCCTGTCTTCAAATAAACGAAACGCAGTTCTTGATAAAGCATAAGGATCCAAAGTCGGGGGATTCGAACGTCCACGATAACCGCCTGCGGGATCAATATAATCGCTTATGTAATAGGGGATATCTACATGCCTTGGCCGGTAATAGGTAAAAGCGAACAAAGGATTTTCGTTACTACCATTCCGGCCCGGGTTAGTAGACCTTAGATTTGAATAGTTCACACTGGCATCCAGGTTCAATATTTTACCGATCTTTTGCGTTGCTCTTATGGCAAAACTGTTACGGTTTAATGAATTATCCGGCAGTACACTTGAATTAATCAGGTTGCTGTAAGAAAAACGGAAAGTTGTAACATCGCTACCTCCCTCTACAGCTACATTTGTATTGATATATTTACCTGTTTCAAAAAAATCAAGGGGCTCATTTGCTTCCCATTTGATCATCCTTCCATCGATGTCCTTTACCGTCCTTCCGTCAAAAGCGGGACCGTATGAATATCCGCCATTCCAGTAAGCGGCAATAGGATCTACTATCTCCACACCAGTGCTATCTTTTTCGAATGTAGAATTAAGACCGCCACCGAACTGGTTTTGCAGATCATATAATTTATAGGCGTTGTCATATGATTCACTATGCGAAAAGCTTACACCAAGCCCTTTTCTTTGTCTTCCTTTTTTGGTGGTTATCAGTAACACACCGTTTTGAGCTTTAGAACCATAGAGAGCAGAGGCTGCTGCTCCTTTTAGAACAGTTACGCTTTCATAATCATCAGGGTTCAAATTTTTCATGACATTTCCGAAATCAGGATTTTCGCCCCAGGAATCATTACCAGTTGTACCCGGCTCTATTAACACTCCATCCACCACGACTAACGGCTGTGTATTGTTATTACTGATGGATGCATTTCCCCGGATGCGTATTCTTGAACTGGACTGTGGCCCGCTGGCACCTTGATTTATCATTACCCCCGCCACTTTACCCTGCAGCGAATTCACCAGGTTGGCGTTATTGGCCCGCGTCAGTTCACTTCCTTTTATTTCAGATACGGAATAAGATAATTTTCTTGTTTGTTTTCTGACGCCAAATCCTGTTACTACGACTTCATTAAGGCTTTTAACATCGTCAGCCATTGTAATGGATAGAGAATTACTTTCTCCTACCGTTACCTCA
>CAMLEX010000679.1 GCA_946479055.1 uncultured Bacteroidota bacterium
CTGGTTCTTTGTGACCAGCCAATATTCATGCTGTGGTATGTCATTTTTTAATAACTGGTGTGCTACGATCACATCTTTGCCAATGAGTTTATTGAATTGCTGCACATTCAGCGGAGTGAATTCACCATAGTGGGTGATCACTTTCAACGTAAGATCAACAGCTGATATGCAGGCTTTGCACTGGCAGATCTTACGGTTGTCATAAGCCACCAGGTATTGGTGAAAAGCACGGAACATCTTTTCTACCTGGTTGTATAAAGCACTCAGTTGCTCCGGCTCGCCAAATTTGTAAAAAAGAATGGCATCGCCTTCGATCTCGGAAATCTCAAGTCCGGAATCATTCGCGTTGATCAGCAAGTCCAGCAGTTGCTGAATGATAAATCGACTGTGCTCAATCTCCACTTCATTCACAAACTTTGAAAACCCACTAATATCAGGAATAAAAAGCAAGCCCCGGTTTTCCATTCCTTTTTTTATTAAAGTTAGGAACAAATTAATTTTAAACATACTAAGTCTTTCTGTCTGCAATACTGGCTGGAAAATTGTACTGTTTGATTTTCTTAATTTTAATGAAGGGAACTCCATGTCTTTTCCTTATGAAAATTGAAAATGCCAGCTTACCAACCTTTTATTTGAATACGGTGTTCAGAAAACTGTTTATCGATATAACTGGATCATTAAACTGCCATCGCTGGCTGTTCGTTTCTTTTATCGCCTGCATGCTGATGCTGCTTTCGTACACTAACTCTTTTGCTCAACAGAAAACCCAAATAGTGCGGCTGGCAAAACTTGTCATTGATTCAGCTCAGTTGGAAAGCTATAAAGCCGCATTGAAAGAGGGAATCGAAACTGCTGTGCGCCTAGAGCCGGGAGTGCTGACTTTATATGCTGTTGCTGAAAAAGATAATCCCACCCATATCACGATTTTAGAAATATATGCAGATACAGCTGCGTACAAGGCGCATTTGCAAACGCCTCATTTCATAAAATACAAGACCAGTACAAAGGATATGGTCAAGTCACTGGAACTTGTCGAAACCATTCCCCTTATAACCGGGATGAAGATAAAGTGATGACAAAAAAATATGCTGGATGTTTGATTTTTGTAAATAGTTGTTTCTTTCCTGTTATTTCCCGGTCCGGCACCTGAGTAAATGAAAACGGGTAAACCAGAAATAAACAGTTTGCATTTTGCAAATCAGTTCCTTCACCGAAAAACTGCCCTGTGGTAATTAATGCCTGATAATTTCCAGCTTTTAAAATTTTCCATTTAGATTTTTTATTGATATCAGAATCTTCTCCGCTTAAGGCTATCGCTTCATAAGACTGTTTTAGATACTGATATAGCGAATCAATATGCTCTTTGCGTTCAGTGATAATAACTACTTTTTTGCCTTTGTTTATTTCGGCTTTCACATCTCCAAGGATAAGTTTATTTCTTACAGAGTCGTGGACTAATATTTTTGATAGCGTTTCAAATTTGTCAGTCTTGGAATTGAAAGGAACATCAGGTCCTGTATTTCTGATAATAATTTTTGCTTGTTGTGAATTAGTGATTTCGCTGGATTTCATTTCAGCAATTACTTCACCTAAATGAATAAAAATTAGTTTGCCGTCATTGTATTTTCTAAATGGAGTTGCTGTTAAACCATAGAGGTAAAATGTTTGAAGTTTTGAAATTGTATTTCTAAATGTTTCGGCTGGTATATGATGGCACTCATCAACGATAATTGTTCCGAAAGCCGTTAGAATATTTTCTGCATCAGCTTTTCCTATTTCTTTTGATAAACTTTGAATTGTTGCTATTGTAATTTTCTTTCCAACCTTGCTTTTACCTTGCCCAATTTTTCCAATTTCATTTTTTGGAATGCCCAAAAAAGTTTCAACTCTTTCTGCCCATTGCTCAACCAATTGCTTCCTGTGAACAATGATTAAGGCAGGTTGCTGTTTATCCGAAATTATTTTTAATGCAACAATTGTTTTACCCGAACCGGGTGGGGCTACAATTACTCCTAAATCTTTCTTAGTAATTGATTCTACAACTGTTTGCTGATGGTCTCTTAATTGAGCGTTGAATAAATAAGGGATTAATTTTTGTTTCTTTCTTTCATCAATGAAATCATGTTCAATTTTATTCTCCCTGCAAAAACGAATTAATTTTCCAATGAAGCCTCTTGGAATAAAAACTTCGTTTTCCGTTTCTCCTACAAATTTGAAATAGCGTTCAGTCCCGAAAGTATTCTTACCTATTTTCTTTTTGATGATAAACTCTGTGCTTGCAAAATTTAATTCCTCCTTTAAAAAGTTTATCAAAGTGGTTGTCATTCCTTCACGGCTTATCCTGACTGTATTATTTAGGTAAATTACTAACTTCCCATTTGTAGGTTTTTGAGCGATTTGAATCGTTGGGTTTGAGATATCCTGATACAATTCATCAAGTTGCGGCAGCGATATTCTCTTTATAGTTTGCAGAAATTGCCATTGGTCAGAGATAGGTCGCAATGTGTCAGCATCAATAAAGCAACTATTTCCTTGTTCAAATGTTTTTTTGAAAAGCGGTAAGGCAATCAGATTCCCTAAACCTTTTCCCGAAAGGAAATCCTGATTTGGAAATAACCGGTCGAAACTAGAACTCTTGTCGAACATAGAAAATGCCCCTGACTGTTCAAGTATCGAAATGAAGATTTTCCTGCTCCTAATTGCAGGATAAGGTTGTTCAAAGAATAGCCAAACATGACCACCATTGCCGGAACGGGAACGTTCCAGATATGCAGGCAATCCTTTTTCTTGGCAAGATTTAACAAACGATTTGGCTTCGGCTGTCCAGTTTTCTTTGTCAAAATCGGCAACTAAAAACCATGACGAGTTATCTGAAAGCAAAGGATAAATGTCGATAAGTTGTTCACCATTTAAATGCTTTGCAATTTCTTTATCAGTTAGCTTTAAATAAGTCTTGTCTTTGTAATTCTGGAAAGTGCCTCCCTTTATTTTATGTGCCCGATACATATATGGGTCATAGAAATAGGCAGGCATATAGCCACTTTTATTCTCTTTCTCCCATCGAACTGCAAACACATCTTCCCTGCCTTTAAAAACAGATTTGAAGAGTTGAATTTGATTAGGGAAATTTTCATCCATATTTCTTTTCGTTATAGAAGCGGCCAATATATTGAGCCTACTGTGAGCCTATTATGAGCCAACTGAGCCAACTATGAGCCAACTCATGATTCGAGTTCATATTTTGAACTTGAGCCTTTTGTTCCTTTATTAATAAGGATGCCTTTAGATTCCAGTTCCTGTAAATCCCTTGTGGCTGTAGGTTTTGAAGTATCAGTCAGTTTCTGATAT
>CAMLEX010000680.1 GCA_946479055.1 uncultured Bacteroidota bacterium
ACTGGCTTTTCGGATTCTGTATTGCCTTGTGTTTTATTGCACTTGTATTAAACCTTGTAAGCAGAGCAGCGGGGTAGTTTTAATACGAACAGTTGATAGTGCCAGCAATAAACATGAATTTTTCATTTAATTTGAATTAAATTGACCGGAGAATAATTTTATTTCTGACCATTCCTCTGTATATTGCGACCCTTATTAAAAAAAGTAGTGTTTACTGATCGTCATATTATTTCTTCTTTTGCAGCAGTGGATTCTATTGCTACTACTTCTGTTATTATTACAACTACAACAATCCGCTAAAGCGGATTGTAATTACCATATCACCCCCGGGCTTTACGGCTTAATCTTCAAAGGAAGAGTTTCGTTTATATATCATTGAAATCATCTTAAATAAATCATTGCTCATGCAGGTTTTAAAATTCGGCGGTACATCAGTAGCAAATGCGGATAATATCAGTAAAGTTGTTGCCATTGTAAAAGAATCAGTAAAAAAAGATAAAACCATTGTTGTTGTTTCGGCACTGGGTGGTGTCACGGATCTGCTGCTCAATGCTGCGGCATTGGCGGCAGAAGGTGATGAAGCTTATAAGGACAAATTAAACCTGGTGGAACAACGCCACCTGGAAGCAACAAAGCAATTGATACCGGTAACCTATCAAAGCCAGTTGCTGAGTTTGGTAAAAAAGAGTTGTAATGAAATTGAAGATATCTGCAATGGCATTTTTTTACTACGTGAATTAACGCCCCGGTCAAAAGACAGGATAGGAAGTTATGGCGAATGGCTTTCATCACAGATCATTTCTGCAAAATTAAAAGCCGAGGGTGTTGATAATGTTTGGAAAGATGCCAGGGAACTGATTGTGACCAATTCAAACTTTACCAATGCTGAAGTTGATTTTTTGGCAACTCATCAACAGGTAAATGAATTTTTTCCTCATCAACCAGCTTCATTATTTCTTGTTCCCGGTTTTATTGCCGCCAATAAAAATGGTATTACCACTACATTAGGAAGAGGTGGATCTGATTATACAGCTGCGATCATTGCTTCTGCATTAACAGCTAAATCATTAGAAATATGGACCGATGTAAGCGGTATGATGACGGCTGATCCGCGGCTTACGGCCAATGCCCGTATCATTCCACATATTTCTTACCAGGAAGCCATGGAGCTTTCACATTTTGGAGCCAAGGTTATTTATCCGCCTACCATACAGCCGGTAATGACGAAGAATATACCGGTATGGATAAAAAATACATTTGCACCTGAAGATGCCGGTACATTGATTGAATCTTCTGCCAATAAAAATGGAAATATTGTACGGGGTATTTCAAGTATCAACAATATTGCTTTGCTGAGTTTGGAAGGTAGTGGTATGATTGGTATACCCGGTTTTTCAAAAAGATTGTTTGAAGCATTGAGCAATGAAAAGATCAATGTTATACTTATTACCCAAAGTTCATCTGAACATTCTATTTGTGTGGCGGTAGATGGAGTTGCTGCCGCAAAAGCTAAACAAGCTGTTGATGCAGCATTCGCTAATGAAATCGCTTTGCAAAAAGTAGAACCATTGATCATTGAAAGTGAACTTTCCATTGTAGCCCTGGTAGGTGAGAACATGAGAAGCCATCCCGGTATCAGTGGTCGTATGTTCAGTACTATGGGAAGAAATGGTGTGAATATCCGTGCAATAGCACAAGGTTCGTCGGAGAAAAATATTTCAGCCGTTATTGCTACCAAAGATGTACGCAAATCCATCAACGTGTTGCATGAAGAATTTTTTGAAACAACTTATAAGCAGTTAAATCTTTTTATCATCGGAACAGGAAATGTAGGTGCTAAGTTACTTGGACAAATGCAGCAACAACTCAGCTTTCTGCAACGGCAAATGCGTTTACAATTAAGAGTTGTGGGTTTGTCGAATAGCCGTAAAATGATCTTTAAAGAAGAGGGTGTTGATCCCGCCAAATGGAAAGAGCAACTGGATGAAGGTGAAACAGCAAACCTTGAAAAATTTACCGAAGAAATCGCAAACAGGAATCTTCGCAATTCAATTTTTGTCGATATAACAGCGAATGATAAAGTGGCAAATGTATATGATCAGTTATTACAGAAAAGTATTTCTGTTGTTGCCTGCAACAAAATAGCGGCTTCATCAGGTTATGCTAATTATAAAAAATTAAAAGACCTTGCCGGGGAGTACAATTGCCAGTTCTTGTTCGAGACGAATGTAGGCGCAGGTTTGCCCATCATCGGCACTTTGAATGATCTGCTACGCAGCGGCGACCGTGTGAATCGTATTGACGCTGTATTGAGTGGTACATTGAATTTTGTTTTCAATAATTATGATGGTAAACAAAAATTTGCTGATGTGGTAAAACAGGCGCAGGACGAAGGATATACGGAGCCGGACCCAAGATTAGATTTGAGCGGCACCGATGTAATGCGGAAGATCATGATTCTTGCCAGGGAATCCGGTGAACAAATTGAAATGAACGAGATCGGAAATAATTCATTTATGCCGGCATCCTGCATGCAGGGAAGTGTGGCTGATTTTTATACTGCTATGGCAAAAGAAGAAGAGCATTTTAAAAAGCTCTATGAACAAGCCAATGCCGAAGGGTGTAAATTAAAATTTGTTGCTTCGTACAAAGATGGAAAAGCATCAGTAGGTTTACAGCATATTGATCCCAACCATGACCTTTATCATCTGTATGGAAAAGACAATGTTGTTTTATTCTATACTGATCGTTATAAAGAGCAACCATTGGTAGTAAAGGGTGCGGGTGCAGGTGCGGAAGTTACAGCCAGCGGGGTTTTTGCGGATATTATAAGAGCGAGTAAATAAAGCCGGCCTCACACCCTAAAGGGGTCAGGAACTGGACTACATTCACAAATCATAGTTTGAATTGATCAATAAGAAATGTTTGTTTAATGAGCAATGAATTTCAAAATACGGACGGGGTCATCAAAGTACACTGCCCCGCTACTGTTGCTAACCTTGTTTGTGGTTTTGATATTTTAGGTTTGGCATTGAATGAGCCCTATGATGTTATGGAAGTGAAGTTGATCAATGAGCCGAAAGTGATCATTCATAACCGCGATAGCTTCAACTTGCCAACAGATGCAGAAAAAAATGTGGCGGGTGTTGTTTTTTTAGCTGCCATGGAAAAAATTGGTGGCAATACTGGTTTTGAAGTAACAATAGAAAAGCATATCAAACCCGGAAGCGGAATTGGCTCCAGCGCAGCGAGTGCTGCAGGGGCCGCAGTAGCCGCAAACCATTTACTGGGAAATATTTTTTCACCCGATGATGTGGTGCAACTGGCTATGAATGG
>CAMLEX010000681.1 GCA_946479055.1 uncultured Bacteroidota bacterium
AATCCCTGCGTCAAAGCACAACTCCCTATGCGTCATATCACTTCCATCCACCGTCATTGAACACCAACCACACCGTCAAAAGCCGTCATTGTAAGTGCAGCGAAGCAACCTACAGCGTCATACACCAACAACCCATGCGTCATGAATGAACACCAACAGCGTCATTCTACAACTCCACAGCGTCAAAGACCGTCATTGTAAGGAACGAAGCAACCACCACTGCCACATTTGTCGGTTTTCAGAAATTAAAGCCTATCTCGGCCTATAAACACTCACTAACACCTGTCATTATTACTTTTTTGTGTTGTATTCCGAACACCAACCATATATATCCCCGCTTACTGGTTGTTGGTCAGAAGACACAACAACAAAGAGAACAACACTTTCAGACCGAACACCAACAGCGTAACTGGGATCAAAACATGACAATAGCAATAATATAAAGAGCTTTTCAGTGTTTCGTTGGTTTGACAATCTTCAATCAGCTTCAATTTGTAGTTATTCAAATGGAATCTTATCCTTTTTTACCTCAGTCTTAAAAATCTAAACTCAATCTGAAAATTTATTGGTCGATTTTAAAAATCTAAAGCCGGTCTTAAATCTTTTCCGTGGGTTATTACGGCATTAAACAGCCTTTTATCAATTATCGGTGAAAAACATTCGGGCAATGGCAATCGTATTTCATATTTAAAAGAACTTTTACTACTACTTCACCCATCAGTAATGGTTGTTGGTCAGAAGAGCCAACAACGGAGCTTTTAGTTTTCATTTATCGGAACACCTGCAAGGGCTTACAACGATTTGCTTTAAACCTATTGAACAAAGCCACTGATTCATATACTACTTTATTTTGGACTTAAAGAGCTCATATGATTCCTGACTAGCTTTGTCAGTTGGCAGAATTTTTAAGATTTTTAAAAAAATCTTTTTAGCTCGCTTAAAATCACCGACATTGTAGTACGCCCAGGCTTGTGAGTCCATCGCATTTATATCATCAGGATTAAACTTTACCATATGGTTTGCTACCTTTAAGGCAAACCTATAGTCTTTGGCAGTACGAGATATTGTATGATAACGTGAATCGGGATCAACGATAGGCCACACAATGACGTTGTTTAAGACCTTTGTACGATCGCCTGATGCCCAACCGCGATAGCTTTCCGGCACTAACTTATACGTTTCATACAAATCTTTCGCGGTTCGATAAAAACCTTCGCCTCTGCCCATCCATAAATACAATAGTGCTTTCTGCGCCAAAGCCCATGCTTTCGGATACATGTCCCTCCCTGCTCCCTGCATTTGCGCATACTCATCTAGTTTTTCAAGTGCATCTTCATAGTTGTTTTGGTTTTGAAGAAGTCCCTCAATCTTCGCCCTTTTGGAGCCCAATGGAGATTTCAGCCAATCATCATCGGAAATGGCAACCCAGATACCTGAAATCATCTGCGGTAAAACAGATCGCAAATCCGGATCACCGATATATTCAATTTTACCTGTCTTTCCAACAACAAACGTTAGAGGCAAACCACCCGCTTTGGAAGCTGCAACCCATTCTTGGGCCATATAGCCATCCTTAGCTGTCGCACTTTTTTGAAGATCTGTCGCAACGTTATAGTTCATCTTCTCACCCATCTTTTGAACAAAAGGCGCAACATTTGCTGTGTTTTGCTCGTGAATGCTCACCCCAATTACTGTCACCTTTCCTTTATACTTTTCCGCGTAACTTGTCATCTTCGGAATAACAGACATACAAGGTTTACACCAAGTTCCCCAAAACTCCACAACATAAATCTGACCTGGTTGGAAGTTTTCAATTGGGCTACCTTTTACCCATTCGCCAACCTTTAAAGGCGGAGCTGGCATACCTACCTTTACAGTTTCCATTTGTGCCATTGTCAAGAATGGCAAACACACTATGCCTAAAAACATCAATATTTTCATGATAAGTTTTATTATGATTTAATTTCAATAGAGTTCAATACCATTTATTAGGTGGCTTGGAGTTTATATCCCTGCCCAAAGTCAGCAACCTGCTGGCATAACAAAAGTCCTAAACCGCATTTCTTATTTTTCATTGTATATTTCATTTTCGTTTGTCAGTAATCATTTTCCAGCTGTCGGTTCTAAACGGTGAAGCCGGCAATAACCAATCACTGAATAAATTGCCTGGTGGATTATTGCCCCATTGATAGCGTACAGAGATTGGTGTGTTTACTTCCTTCGCGCTTACAAGAATAGTATTACCGTCTATTTTCGCCTTAGCACGATAGAAGACACTATCTGAACCGGCAAGATAAAAGCCACGCAGTTCATCTCCGTTGCGAGATTTCAATCCTACTTCGGGATTGCTGAATATAATGCGCACCAAATCTCCTTCAATACGATGCTCCTTATATAATGGACCGCTGTATGGTATCTTAAATCCATAATTTTTAGCCAATGCTATCCATGCAAGCCGCAGCCCAACGTCCTGCTTATTGGCAGGATGCAAATCATTATCTGTAAAATCTATCGTTACAGCCATTGCTGTGTTGGGTAACGAAAGGGTTTGCAATTGCGCTTCTCTTAATTCTGCCCAGTTTGATTTTATATTAATTGTATCGGGCTTGCTTATGATTGGCAATTGCACAAAGTAAAAAGGAAAATTTCCTTGATGCCAGCGGGTTCTCCAGTCATTGATCATTTTGGGGAAAAGCTCTTTGTATTGAAAGGCACGGCTTGAACTGAATTCGCCCTGGTACCATAATACGCCTTTGATGGCATACGGAATTAGTGGCGCAATCATTCCATTAAAAAGTCGGCTAATCCCAACACTTTTGTTCTTTGCTGTATCCGCTTCAATTTTTTCTACTTGCTGCTTAAAGTCGTCGATTGTTCTTAATACAGGTAAGCTGGTCCAGAGTTCCGCGGTTGTAGCACCAACCGAACTTGCAATTAAGCCAACTGGGACTTTTGTCCGCTCATATACCTCTTTAGCAAAAAAGTAAGCAGTTGCAGGAAATGTGCGTATACTTTGCGAATTGCATTCATTCCATCCATTACCAACTAACTCAATATTATACTGCATAGTAGCCGACGAAATCTCCTTCAATTGAAGCAACCGTATGGAAGGGTAATTGGCGAAGTAAATCTGGTGTTCTGAATGATTAATAGGAAAGCGAAACGTGCCATCTTCATTTGTCCATCCTTCCAGTGGCATTTCCATGTTCGATTGGCCAGAGCATAACCATACTTCTCCAAGTAGAATATTCTTAAACTCTAGTTTTTGTTTGCCGCTAGTTACTGTTAAGGTATAGGGTCCGCCATATGAACCAGTTTTAAGCATCACTTGC
>CAMLEX010000682.1 GCA_946479055.1 uncultured Bacteroidota bacterium
GACTGGAGTTCAGACGTGTGCTCTTCCGATCTCCGTTACTTCAGTGATGATTGACCAGGCCGATAAATTCAAATCATTAAAATATTCGAGGGGACTGGAGAAGGAAGCTGATATAGAAGGGCTGTCCATATTGAAAGAAAGAAAAATTGACCCCGAAGGGTTCGTAGCACTTTTTAAGCATCTGAAGGATTCGGCCACTGCATCAACTCTGCCTGAGTTTTTAGGAAGTCATCCGGATATTGACAGCAGGGTGGATTATATTCGTGCAGCATCAAAGAATTCGATAGTAGAAGAGAATACCCACTTAAAAACTATTTTTGAAAAATTAAAATAAAATAAAATGATCGTTACAACAACCCACCACGTAGAAGGAAGACCGGTACGTGAATACCTCGGTATCGTCAATGCACAAAGTATTATCGGCGCCAATATCTTCAAAGATTTTCTCGGTGGACTGAGGGACGTATTTGGAGGCCGCAGTAAAACTTATGAGAAAGTAATTGAACAGGCAAAAGAAGATGCACTAAGGGAACTGGCTGAAAAAGCTCAGACCATGGGAGCTAATGCTATTATTGGAGTTGATCTGGATTTTGAAACTATTGGCGGCAGCGGAAGCATGTTGATGGTGATAGCTTCAGGAACAGCGGTCAGATTGTAATAGTCTGTTTAATCTGCCGGTCGGTATTAACCCGCATAATGATTGAAGTCAATCTTTTCTGAATCAGGCAATAATAAATGAATAACCCGGCAGATATTCTGCCGGTTTTCTTTTTAAATAGGATGGAGAACGCTGTTCAGAAACTTTCTAGAGTTGGTATACGGTTTTATCATAATGAATAATGGACTGGTATTACAGGGTGAAAAAAATATTGAGTCGAAATATTCTGAAAACCCTTAATGGGTGTAGGTGTAATACTATCCGGGTGTAGTGTGGATATTACCTGGGATTAGAGGCTTTTACTATTTTTTTCTTTGGGGATAATTTGTTTATTTGTAATAGATCAAAAGATCATTTTTAAATTCCAGTTCTATGAAATTATTCAATACTTATCCTCCAGCCAGTTTCACTAATCATATGAAACAATCACTTAACGAAGATATCGCTGGTATGCCCTGTACCAGCATTTCTTTACAACCCCTGGTTCAGAAACTGGTTGGTAATTTAACAGGTGATTTACTTGAGAATAAAATTGTTATTGTTAACGAAATATCGCCTGAACTTAAGATGCTGGCTGATCTGAGCAATGTAGTGCCCGTTATCAATGAAATACTTACTGCCGTTGTTGCCAATGGCCGGAATACCTGCATACTCATTACTGCTGAAAAATTTACTGATATAGTTACCCTGAACATTCAGGATCGCAATAATTTTAATGGCTATGCATTATCCTTCAGCTTAATGTCGATAGGCAGGGATGCAAGGTTTATAGGTGGAGATATCAGCATTGATGGAGCTCAAAAACGTGTAGCTACGGTTTCTTTTAGTTTTCCTGATACACCGGGAATTAAACGATATGCTTATTAGTAAATAGATAAGTTTAAAGTTTAATTATTTAAGGTTTAAAGTTCCCCAGTATCCCCAATTTTTTTTAAATCATACAGTTACTTTAGGGAAACCCTAGCTTCAGACTTTTATTCACAAATATTTATCTGAATTGACTGGAAAGAGCGTAGTAAACTTTATCATTGATCCTGCGAAAAATGCTGCCATTGATCTTTCGCATTTTTTCTAAGTCCTCATTGTCAAGTAGCCTTCCTTTTTCGTCAAAAGGTTGGGGTTGATCAAAAAAAACAAGTGTAAAATATTTTTCGGGGCGGAGGAAGGCATCCAGTTTCTTGTCACGTACCGAAATGAACACAAGAAATTTCTTTTGTCTTTTTTCATAGTAATCGAGATTGGTAATCCATGTGCAATGCGCCTTTTGCATATCATTGATCAATTCGCTCATCGCTTTTACATCAAATTGATATTTATGAAGTGTATCCAGCAGGAAAGGTTCGTTCGTTCGAAAACTGTAAATGTATTTTATACTGTCTGTATGAATTTCCATGCCGATGCGGTTCAGTTTTCTATCTTTTAATTCCAGGGAAAAAGGGTTTTTGTCATACAACTCTTCGAAATGCTGCCGGATAGACTGCAGGGTTGTTTCATTGTCCCGGTAATAATTTTGAGTGAATTTTTTTGAATACGAGCAGGATAAAGTTAAACCCGAAAAAAGAAATACAATAGTATAGTAAATAGTTTGTTTCATTTTTTCTTAACTGAATAATCGGTTATACCGAATATGATCTTGCGAAGCAACCTGGAATTAACCTGCTGTAATGTTTTCTTTCCATAATCCCAATAAATGATATTGATCTTATTATCCGTTGTTTTATAAATATCCAGGAGTAATACAAAATGGGTAGGTATACCAAATCTTGTTGTGACGATATGTTTTTTCTTATATAACAAACGATTATTAAGGTATAAAAAAACAGGTCCCTTTTTTGAAAGATTATTTAAATAAGTATACGTATCACTGATCCATGGGCGGATAAGATCGGAACCTCTGGCATGCACTTTTAAATCAAAAAGTTTACGAAGCATCCGGTTGAATTTGGCAAAATTGGTGGATGCCCACAGTGTATTTTCATCGCCTTTATCAAACCCGCGATTGAAGAAATTAAGATAACCTTTAAAATGATCCGCAAGGATAAGAAACCATATTTGCCCCGCAGGGCTTATATCAAGAGCGCCTTTGTATTTCAGAAGGCCTGCTTCTTTTTTAATGGCTTCACTGGGTCTGAATACCACCTTACCCATTTTGGCTTTTCCTTTTTGATAAAGGGTAATCATAAAACGTGTAAAGCCCAATGGATCATAATTCAGCGATATATATGTAAGGGCTGAATATGCACAAAAGTTAGTGCCTTTACCCTCATAAAATTTTAATGGGGTAATAGCAAAAGTTCTCAGGTTTTGCAAAAAAAGAACCGGATCTACATTGGGCCAGTGTTTACTTGAATCAAGTTTTTGAAGGCTGTCAAGAAAAGCTACTGCTTGTTGCTGAGTAGAGATTTGTGTACTGTCAATCAAAGGTCGTGCAGGAGAAGCCTTCAAAATGAATGCTGTTCCTAACACAAGTGTGAACAGGGTAATTCTTTTTATATATGGATATTGAATCAACAACCCGTAGTTTTTTTAATAAAACTAATTCACCAATATTAAAATATAAAAATGATAATTAATAAGCGAATAGGAAATAATTCAACATATTTTATTGCGAAGGTTTCCCATATTTTTTGGTTTCACAGCTCATTTTTCTTCCTTTTTTCTTCACTATAAA
>CAMLEX010000683.1 GCA_946479055.1 uncultured Bacteroidota bacterium
TTTTGACACATTTAATTAGTTTTATATGACTTATTAAGTAATACATATTATGAATCTAGCAGCATTAAGAAATAATTTCAAATCTGTAGATACCAGTTCGCTGGTAGATAAAGTAGAGGCTAATCTTGTAGAGCTATTAAAGGAAAAAAAATTAAATGTTGGTGATTCAATCCCCAAAGAAATAGAGTTGGCGGAATCGCTTGGCGTGAGCAGAACAGTTATCCGCGAAGCTTTGTTACGATTGCGGATGATGGGATTGATAGAATCAAAAAAGAAAAAAGGCGCTGTTATTACAAGTCCTGACCTGTTTGGCATCATGAGTAAAAGCATGAATCCTCATGTGCTTGACCAGGACACCTTAAAAGAGATATTTGAAATCCGACTTGTACTGGAGATCGGCATGGCTGATCTTATTTTTCAACGGGTAAAAAAAGAAGATATCGCAGAACTGCGAAAGATCGTCAGCAATGAACCGCCGGCAACGCAGTATCATTTATTCAATATCGAACATGAAATCGCTTTTCATGGAAAGCTATATGAGATAACCGGGAATAACACAATGAAAAAGTTTCAGAAAATGTTATTACCTGTTTTTGATTACGTACATAATAGCGGCTTGCTAAAAAAACAACCTTTACTTAAAACATTCGTTTCGCATAAAGGACTTGTTGATATTATCGAAAATGGTTCCCCGGAACTTTTTCGCAATGCGATGCGAAGTCATCTGGAAAATCACTTTGCAAGATTATTTGACTAATTGTTCAAGGCCATTGAATATCCCCATCATTATTTTCAAATATTCGTTAGTACCAACCATGAGCAACAACTCCGAAAATACGCCTTCCATCCTTTACAGATTTTGCTGAGACTTATCGAATATCCGGTGGTTTTAGAATCCTTTCCTCTTCAACGTTTCCCATTGCCTGTACCTATCAGCGAGAAACTTAAATCCTTTCTGCCGGTACTCTGGTGTATACACTGTAAAATGATCACCAGGAAAATAGTCAAACTGCATACCGGCGTTCAGTTTCTTCATTGCTGTATCTAATAAATGGACCGCGCCTTGCAGTAAAAAATTATCCTGCTCACCAATGGACACTTTTATTTTTCCATCAAGGTCCTTTTCCAGGTTGCTCCAGTTAGTGCGCAGGTTAAGTGATATGTCATATTTCTTCCAGTGTTCAAATGTTGTCCTATTCATTGCACCTGTCGCAGGATCGCAGATCCTTTCAGGATTGCCATCTGCTCCCCTCGCACTGAATACAGCATCAAATGAATGCATCTGCTCACCACGATAAATCACCTCTTCCATTTTGTAAGCCTGCTTGCTGCTGGCCCATGGAATTCGTCCTGCTACCGTAGCCACACTACGCAAGTTGCCATCTTTATCATAAAACAAATTTTCACCTTCGTACAGATTTACGGTTTGATAGTCCCTGAAATCAACAGGGTCGGGTGAACTGCTCCAGCAACCTGCGAATGTTGCGGGGTATTGCGTTTGCAACCACAACACGGTCCAACCGCCACTGCTATGTCCCGTCAATAACCGGGCACCGCCAGCCCGGTATTTTAATTCCAGTTGCGGTATAAATTCTTTTACCAGCGCATTACCCCACGGGCCATTATTTGCACTGTTGGCATATACAGAATGACCCAGGGAACAATTACCATCGAGGTAAACAGTAATAAAAGGAATACTATCGAGGATTCTGCCCCGGCTCGTGGTGTCGCCTGAATAAGCATGATAGTCGCCACCATATCCAGACACCACAAACAATACAGGATATTTCCGTTCCGGTTCTTTATAATAACCGGCAGGTAATAGGACTGCTGCATCTACCGTCATGGGTTTGTGATGAAAAGAAGACAGCAAGGCAGATGATACTTTTAATTCTTTTACAAATTCCGTTTCTTTAAATACAGGTTCAGGTATCGCCACGCTGCAAACGATGCTGAACGTCTTTTTGTAGTCTTTTGTAATCTGCAGCTTTTCCGATTTTGACAACAGGTTCCCGGGACTTTCTGCAATGGAACGGCCACCGAGGTTCCTGTCCCACACCGCCTGCACATAGTATTCACCTCTTTCAATATCTGATAATTTTACCGGGAAAGAATGGGCCTTGTCATCTACCGTCACCAACTCACCCGGTTTTACATTCTTTACATCAATTGACATACAGGGAAAAAATGCTATACCTACAGCGCCATCTTTGGGTTCTTTGTTATCCTTACTCAGGTATAAAAATACTTTGCCGGTAAACGGGCCTTTAAACGCACCCGGCGTAAAGCTGATTTTGAATTGTTGTGCCTGCAGGCATAGCTGCGCAAACAACAACAGCATCACAATCGATATATACTTTTTTGTTATGTTCATGTTGAAGAATTTAAATAAACAGGCAGTTACAAACGGTTTCTAAATGTAACTAATTCCCGGTTCAGTTAAGTGTTGATCTGGTGCGAGGCGTTCATCTTTAGTAAGATAGTCCTTAGCTTGTTCGGTTGACGATGGATGGGTGTTTACATCGTATATGCGCCACGTAAGAGGTGTTGTACGCTGCATCGTTGGGGACTCCGAACCAGGTTCTGAAATAACAAGTCCTTTATTTCTTAATGAATCAAGATAAGCCTGCTCAAACTCTTGTCCTCTCTCCTGCATGATAATACGTAAAGGATCAGATTCAAATCCTTCAATAAGTACAGATAAAATTACTTACAAATTAAGTTCCTCATATGTAATGATCTTAATCTTAACAGAAGGAATAATAGGTAAGAATTGATTAATTTTAGTTAAGTAAACTATCTTAAAACACACCAAGTTTATTCGGTTCTTTAAAATTCGGTAACGATTCAAGAAGTTAATTGAGATTATGCAATTAGATGAACGATGTTAGGCACATTGTTAGGCACATTTTGAAAAATGGGCTTATCGCCAAGAAAAAAACAGAAAAGAAAATAGCTAAAAAAAGATTTTAAAATCTCCCAAAAAAAAAGAGATCAGCATTTTAAACTAGCCGATCCCTTTTTTAATAATCTGAAAAAAATTGTGACCGCGTTAGGACACTTATTAATTTTATCTAAGCCGCTACAGTCCTACGTTTCAAAGAATTTAATTCCGTCGGGTGTCGTAATAGGGAACGTTCTGTATTTTATTGTCCCACTTCTGAAACCGAAAATCAAAATCCTTTTCCTTCTTTTCCAATATTACACAGCTAAGATATTGATTTTTATGTACTGAATTATTTCATCAGTTCATCAATATTGATCTGTCCTAGATACGGCAACAGTTGATCAGGACTTGAAAAACTTCTGAATCTTACTAATTCA
>CAMLEX010000684.1 GCA_946479055.1 uncultured Bacteroidota bacterium
CAATAACGATCTCCGCCTTGCCTTCAATGATCTGGGCAAAAGTGTCAAAGGGAGAGGTCTTTTCTGTTAATCCTTCTCCGGTGTCAAATGACATGACGCTTATATTTCCTGTTGATTTTTTAATTATCGTTTTGATCACCACGGAATTTGCCATATACTCTATAATTTCAACGATTATGTGTGCTTTAGATTTTTCCATTTCGAAATTCGCCGGCTTTCCATTGCCTTCGGCTTTATTGTTTTTTATTATTCTGTCCATGGGTTTCATAATGTTGAATTTACTATCACTTTACTTTTAACTTATTATATCTTTTATTGGTTTTTGAATCGCATCAATATTAGTAGTGAATCTTTGCTTAAATTTTATTAATGTGATCGCTGCTTTTTCTGATGTCTGTTTCAACTGTTTTTGCGAAGGGATTTGAACAGTCAATAGCTATAATAAAGGTGCAATTCCTTTTACTGATATTATTACACAACTCTGTAAATAAGTTACATCATTCACACATTGGTGATTGACGGATAAGAGTTTGTACCTATTATTATTCTTGCAGCCAGGTAACTGTTTAATGTCTGCACATTTTTTATTAAAAAGCCCCTGAAAAAAAAACAGGGGCTTTAACCAATGAACCAACTGCTACAGAAATCAGATTTTTGTAAAAGGGGCTATGTAAAGGTGGATATCTTTTTCCTGGTGATTGTTATACAATTGGGGAATTAATTTACATAACTCACACATTCCTTCGGCCCCTGTATATTGCAAAAAACCGTCCCAATATTTTTTGGGACGGATAGTTACAGGTCTATATTTAGTGGGAAAGGTTTGGGATTGCTGAGTTAATCCATTGAATAAAATTCTATTGATCTTTTTGTGAAGATGTAAAGAAGTTAATAATAGTATGACCGGGACAGCAGACTAAATTATGAATGAAAGGAACTATAAAAATTACAAGTGCTGAAAAAAGGGCCAGGATAAAAATCCAGCCCTGGTAAAAATCCAATATCCTATGAAAATACTTAAGCAGATGGATAGTGCTTCGGGTAGCAATTTATAGCTTAACTACTTTTGCTTTCAATTCTTCCAGTTTCATCTTTTGGTTGGCAATTTCTTTTTCCTGCATGACCTGGTCATTTTTTTTGTTTCGCAAATCAGCTTGCATTTCCTCTATCTTTTTTGCAAGGGATCTCTCATCATCCTGCAAATCGCCCAATTTTTTTTCCGCACTTTTCACTACTTTTTCCTGTTCTTCAATGTCAAGGTTTAAGCGATAGCTGGCTGTTGTAGCAACAAAACCATTCAGGAAATCTGTAGCTGCCAGGAAAGTGACTGAATCTACTTCCGGAGAAATAAAGTTATCATAGCCCTTGCTTACAAGCAGGTAAATTATTGATTGTTCTTTCTGTGATTTACTTTCCCGTTCTACTTTAAAATACATATCCAATTTCTGGTTGTTAAGGGCCGGTAATGCAATGCCGTTAAAAACATAAAATCCATCCAGCTTATTTTTTTTCCAGAACAGTTTGCCTTTCGTTTCCGGAGAATAACCGGTTTCTTTCAGCTTTTGTAGTATGGTGCCTTCAGCAACATCTGTATTGTTTGGCAGATGCAATACTAGTCCGGGTTGTATTTTTTTGTCAATGGTAACAGTTGTAAAGCTGGCTTGTGATAAAGCCGGGACAATTCCTGCAAACAGGAATGCAATCCATAAATATAATCTGGTCATTGTTTTAAAATTTAAATGAAAAAAACATCATTACACGAAGAATACTTATTCACTTTCCACTATGCATTTTGCCCGTCACTACGGTAAGGAGCTTTCACCCATAAAATAGGGTTTGAGGTTGTGTTACTGAATGCCTTACTTATAAAGGTGTACCGTTTTTTACTAATAAGTGTTACACAATTATAAAAATATGTTACATCATTCACACATCTTCCAGCATATTTCGTCTTTTCTGCCTGAGCTGTTTAAAATAAGAAGGGGTTAGCCCGGTCACTTTCTTAAACTGGGTGGAAAGATGCGCCACGCTGCTGTAATGCATCAGGTAAGCAATTTCTGTAAGATTGAGTTCACCATATACGAGTAATTCTTTTACCCGTTCAATCTTGTGTGCGATGATAAATTTTTCAATCGTAGTACCCTGAACTTCTGAAAAAAGGTTGGCGAGATAAGTATAATCGTGATTTAATTTTTGGCTTAAAAAATCAGAAAAATTGATCGTCAATGGCTCCTCTGAATAATGGACCAATTCAACAATAACATTTTTTATCTTCTGGATCAGCACACTCTTTTTATCATCCAGCAATTCAAGACCCGATTTCAGCAAAGCCGCCTTGAATTGCTCATGTTGCTCAGCCGAAATATTTTCAAGGATTTCCGCTTCACCTAATTCCACCGTAGTATAATGCAACCCCAATTTAGTGAGTTCAGCTTTCACTACCATTTTGCAGCGGATGCATACCATATTTTTAATGTATAATTTCAAAGGAGTTGTTTGTTAATATGTGTTTACACTTATGTAAGCTACAAATCAGAAGGTAGTGACGGCACCCATTCTAAATATAAGTATATATTTTCTTATTAATATTCCCTGGGAAACGATTGGGTGAAAAGTATATTTACCTTCACCATCACCAAACGTTTATTCTTCTTTAGGAACCTGCATATTTAATTTCATTTCATCCAAATCCATCACCCGTTCTACCTTCCTGATCACCGCATCGCTAAATTCTCCTTCCTTGTGGAGCTTGAGCAATAATGCCCGTTGAAATTTACTGATCTCTAACCTGGCATTCAGCAAGGCATCCGGTGGCTTTATGTTTACCTGCTCATCATTACGTTTTGCTTCCTTATGCCGGTCTATTTCTTTTGTAAGATCATGAACCAGCAATTCATATTTGTTTTTTAACTGTTGTTGTAATTTATTATCCAGGAGCACAGGCAATTCCTGTTCAATAAAATGAAGAGTACTGCTGGCAAGATATAATTGGAGTTCTTTTTCCTCTGCAGCAGTGTTGTCTTGTGGTTTTATCCTAAGCCATCGTATAAGTAGTGGCAGCGAAAGTCCCTGTACCACGAGGGTAACAAAAATCACCACAAAAGAAAGAAAGATGATGGAATGTCTTTTGGGAAAAGGAGTTCCATCCTGTAAAAACAACGGCAAAGCCAATGCCGCTGCTAACGATATCACACCCCGGGTTCCTGTCCAGGCAACGACTAATACATTTTTCCAGGTGTTGTCCGGATCCCCATTCACGGATAACACATCTAGATCGGAAGAGCACACGTCTGAACTCCAGTCACTACCACAGATATCGTA
>CAMLEX010000685.1 GCA_946479055.1 uncultured Bacteroidota bacterium
TTTATCAGATATAACCAAATGGGGGTAGCCTGCTTTAAACAGGCAAAAACGATTCCCGCGCGCAAAAGTAAACAGTTTTTGTTTAGCAGTAAAAAATTTTGAAATACTGGCTCAAATGAAGAACTTCGCACTTCGTTTGCTTAAACGAAAGCAGGTTATTTATAACAGCCTGTAAATTAAAATCTTATAGATATTTGGAATGAAGCCAATCGAGGAAATCAAGCCGTTACTGGAAAGCCCCAAGAAAGTGGTGGTCACCATGCACCAAAAGCCCGATGCAGATGCAATGGGCTCATCATTAGCAATGTGCCACTATCTGCGCCGCAAGGGGCATGACGTAACGGTAATATCACCCACAAATTTCCCCGACTTCCTCAAATGGATGCCCGGTAGCGATACCGTGCTGGATTTTGAGTCAGCCCAGGAAAAATCGATCAAGGCTTTGGATGGGGTAGAACTGCTGTTCTGCCTGGATTTCAATACCATGAGTCGCACCAAGACCATGGAACCTTATCTCGAAAAGTTGCAATGCGTCAAGATCCTGGTAGATCATCACCTGGAGCCGCAGCCGGATTTCGACTACGGCATCAGCGATACCACCGCAGCCTCCACGGCCCAGTTGGTATATGAGATCATTTACCGCCTCGGGGATGAGCATTATATAGATAATGACATCGCCCAGTGCATTTACGCCGGCACCATGACAGACACCGGATCTTTCCGTTTTGCCTCCACTTCAGCCCGCGTGCACCGTATGGTGGCCGATCTGCTGGAAAGAGGGCTGGAACACGAACTGATCCACCAGGCCATTTACGACAACTTCCTGGAAAACAGGCTCCGCTTCATCGGCCACAGCCTGCTGAACCGGATGGAAGTATACTACGAGGCCAATACAGCCATTATGGCCATCCCTTACAGCGACCTGAAAAGGTTCGACCTCCAGACCGGAGACACAGAAGGACTGGTAAATTTCCTTTTGTCCATCCAAGGCATTAAATTAGCGGCTTTAATTATCGACCGGAACTCAGAAGTAAAACTCTCTTTCCGCTCAAAAGGTAATTTTGACGTTAATACTTTCGCCCGCAAATATTTTGAAGGAGGAGGTCATTTTCATGCATCAGGTGGCAGAAGTGCAGACTCGTTGGAGAAAACAGTTCAACGCTTTCTGAAAGCAATGCATGAGAATGAAGACATTTTGCAATAGAATCACTTAATACAATCAAATGAAAAAGAACAACCTGTTACTTTTTGCTTCACTGGGCTTGCTGCTGGCAAGTTGTGGTAAAAGCGGCCCGAAAAAAACTCCCAGCGGTATTGAATATACCGTTGCTAAAGAAGGTAAAGGAGATAAACTGAAAGTTGGTGATACCATCCTGGTATACTTTGCTTCTTACCTGGAACATGCAGGGAAAGATTCGCTGTTGATGGAATCAAGAGCGCAGCAGCCTAACGCTATTCCTATGATCATTCAGAAATCCACTATCAAATGGGATCTGATGGATGGTTTCGCGGAACTGAGCGAAGGCGACAGTGCTATCTTCGTACTCCCTATCGATTCTATGCCTGCTGAACAAAGACCTCCATTCGCTAAACCAGGCGATAAAATGAAAGTACATTTCGTTGTGGATGGTGTTTATTCTTCTGCTAAGCAAAACACTAAGGATGAAGTAGCTATTAAGGAGTATATCGACAAGAACAAACTGACAACTACTAAATCCCCTAAAGGTGTTCACATCGCAGTTACCCAGGAAGGTACCGGTGCAAAACCTAACAATGGTGATGTGGTTTCTGTGAACTATACAGGTAAACTGCTGGATGGTACTACGTTTGATTCAAACGTGGATTCAACTATCCGCCCAGGTATGCCATTAGAACCATTAACTTTCCCTGTTGGCCAGGGCCGTGTTATCCCAGGATGGGACGATGCGCTGCTGCAACTGAAAAAAGGTTCTAAAGCTACCATCGTAATTCCGTCTGCATTAGCTTACGGTTTACAAGGCCAGGGTGGCCAGATCAAACCAAACAGTGTACTCGTTTTCACTGTTGAACTGGTTGATGTGAAACCCGCTGAAGCGATTGCTGCACCTCCGGCACCTCCGGCTGCACCAGCACCAGCAACTAAATAAGTAAGGGTAACCTGAAAATATATGAAAAGGGCTGATCGGTAAGATCAGCCCTTTTTTATGCAGATAATTTCTCAACAGCCTGTTCCAGGTTCCCCAGGAAATTAACCTGCCGGCCTTTATTACTCTCGTAAATAAAATCCCGGATACTTTTCCCCGGATATTTTGAAAACTCCCCAATGACCACCAGCTGCGCCTTGTAGTTGGAAAACTTCTGCAGTACTTCTCCCGCAATACCAGTTTGCAGATCAAAGAATTCCGGTGTGATCTGCTGCTCCCGTATAATGATCTTGCTGATGCCCTGGAAGTAAAGATCAGCGATCAATTGAAGTGCGTCCTCCGGGCCATTGATCAGGATCTCAGAAGAAATTACTTCTGCTATTTTGCCATCGTTATGTGTTGCTATGTCCATATGATTTTCAATTCATAATACTAAAACAGCCTATACCTGTAATCACCAAAACTAAAGTAAGTTTCAAATGAACATCTATATCTAAGGGAACGATCAGCAAAATATGTTGCTTAAGCTCCGCTGCATGATCAATTTCAGCAGGAGGGACCTTTGAGGGTGAGGCACAGCCAGCCGTTATTAGCAGCGCTAATAAAATGATCGTTTTCATATGTTAGTTTGAAAAGGGGTGAAGAAATTATTCTTTAGAATACTCCAATATATCCGCAGGTTGACAATCCAATGCTTTACAAATAGCCTCCAGCGTACTGAATCTTATCGCTTTAGCTTTACCGGTTTTGAGAATAGAAAGGTTAGCGAGTGTTAAACCCACTTTCTCCGAAAGCTCATTCAATGACATCTTTCGCTTGGCCATCATCACGTCCAGGTTTACAATAATCGCCATTTCATTTGTTTTAGATGCCGTTTGATAATGCAAATATAAATAAATATTTATCGTTTTTCAATAAATGAAAAGAAATATATTTGACGTTTTAAACAAAGTAATATGACGCTTTAAACAAAGCGGCTTAAGGATGCCCTCGGTAGCTTTGCTGTATAAAATTTTAAAACTATGAACTTAAAAGACAATTATAACGGCGCCTTACAGCAGCAAATTAATTCCGGATTTAACGGAACATCTACTGTACAGGATGTGATCAAAGGAATTGACCTGAGGGGAAAAACGATCATTGTTACCGGCGGTTATGCAGGCATCGGTTTAGAAACAGTGAAAACCTTTGTGGCTG
>CAMLEX010000686.1 GCA_946479055.1 uncultured Bacteroidota bacterium
CAACGACGCTATTTTTATTGTTAATGATCAACTAATGCTGAAGGAAGCCAATCACGCAGCTACACTTTTGTTTGGATTGGATGCGGAGGGATTGCTCAAGTACGACTTGTATTGTTTTATCAGGGATGAGGTGCAAAAGAAAAAAATCAGGAGCCAGTTTGAAAACAGGAATGATATTAATAACCTTGAAGTGGAAATAGAGAAGGAGAATGGAATAGTGACACCTTGTTTACTTTCTCTGGCATTTATTGAGAATCATGAGGGGGAACAATTGGTACATGGCATATTGCATGATATTACCAGCATGAAAAAAGCGGAGATAGCGAATTTGCATGCACAAAAACTGGCATCAAATGAAAGATTGATGCGTACGCTGGCCCATGAAATAAGAAATCCGTTAAATAATATTGGTCTTTCTATTGATCAATTTACCATGCCTGAAGAAGATGCTGAAAAGCGGCAAAACCTTGTAACCATCATGCAACGGAATTGTGTCCGCATTAACCATATCATAACCGAATTACTCGACCTCACAAGACCCTTGGAGTTATCATTTAAACAATATTCGCTCCAGGAGCTGCTGGATGAAAGTATTAATTTAACGGCGGACAGGATCAATCTGCAAAAAGTAGTTGTAGAAAAAAGCTATCCCAACTTCCCTTTGCATGTAAAGGTTAATAAATCAAAACTGGTAATTGCGTTTACTAACATCATCATTAATGCCATTGAGGCTATGGAAACTGGAAAAGGCAAATTGTGCGTTACCCTGGCAGCTACTGATACTTATTATACCGTTTCCATATCCGACAATGGAAAGGGAATTCCTGAAGAATATCTCCCTAAATTGTTTGAACCCTTTTTTACCCTCAAAAAAAATGGTATGGGTTTAGGCCTCGCTGCTTCTTATTCCATCATTCAATCCCATAAGGCCAAAATACATGTAGATAGTAAATTGGATAAAGGAACTAATTTCACTATCAATTTTGCAAAGGATTAACAACTAATGGTTCCTATCTTTTGTTTAATAGTAAAGCCCTATAAATTCCCCAAATTTCCACAGGCACATAGGATTAATAGGTTGTTGTGTAATAAAATACACAGCTTAAGCAAAATTCCTGTTTAAAAAAATTGGTACTTGATTTGTACTTAAATAATCAGATTTTCATAGGATATTGGATTTTAAAAACCGGGGGGGATTTCTATCCACCCCCTCTTTTTTTTGTATATAAGTCTCTAAAAATCCAAGGAATATTTTGGTTGCTGTGGCCTGTTAATAGCGTCGTTAATAATGAGATAGAGAACATTGCCGATGAGCGGTACACAAATGATCACTATTGTCCAGAATATTCTTCGTTGCTGATTAAGATTTTCATTCTTTAGCACATCCATAAAAGACAGAGAATAAAAAAGCAAAAGAATTAAGGCCGACACTCCCAGAATCAAATACTTTTCAAAAGCATGGTATTCCGGCCGGATAAAAAAACCGATACCTGCTGTAATGGAGCCTGCAATTAACAATAATAAGAAATGACTGTTTTTCATATCCGGTGACATTTCATCAACCATTATGCCTTTTAATCAGGGCAAGTTTCATTCAATTTTTTAACTCATAAAAAGGGGCATAAAAATGTCAAAATCATGACAATGGTAATTGTTCTTAAAACAATTGATAACTAATGGATTACAGTTTGTAAAACATCCGTTTTCTTTCGGAAATGTTAATAGATAAATAAGGCTTGGGTAAGGCATGATTTTAGCGAAAAAGGGGAGATTTTCTTATTTAAAACCCTGGAGCTACTATGAAACGACCGCAAAAAAACCTTAGCCTTATTTTTACTTCTTTATGTATTAGCTTGTTACACTTGCCTTTTGTATTTGCCAAACCTATTTTTGGAAAAGGGTCCGGGAATTCTGGCAAAAACGAATCGGCTATTGATTCCGGTATAGCTATTCCGGCGGGCAAGTCTGTATACGACAGTTTGCAGCTTGATTATTCCGGCTTAAGCCGCCAGGCATTTGATTATGCCACGAAAGGTTGGGAAAAATTGCGTAACCAGGGTAAGCTAACCAATCAATCTGTTATAACTATTGTCGATTTCAGCCAGCCAAGCAATAAGAAAAGATTATACGTTCTGGATATGGCTAACTATAAAGTGCTCTTTAATACTTTAGTAGCACATGGCAGAAATTCGGGGAAAGAATGGGCTACTAATTTTTCCAATCAACTATCTTCTTATTAAAGCAGCCCGGGTTTTTATATTACAGGGCAAACCTATACAGGTAGCAATGGTTTTTCATTAAAGCTAACAGGTATTGAAAATGGGATCAATGATAAGGCTATTCAAAGAGCCATTGTCATGCATGGGGCCGGTTATGTAAATGAATCATATATAGCTACCCGGGGATTTATTGGCCGCAGCCAGGGATGTCCCGCAGTGCCGCTGAAAGATGCAAAGAAGATCATCAACACAATAAAGGATGGAGCCTGTCTCTATATTTATACACCCTCGCAAAATTATTTGTCCCACTCCGTTGTGTTGAATGATAGTATCGGGGTTTAAATAGTTACTATTTTAATGGTTAAAAGTTTAATGAGTTTTTAGAAAACTGCTATTAACAACCTGTCATTCGTTTACTGTCAACTATCATCTTTCTCGTGGTACTCTGTCTACGGTCAACTTTGCTAAGTAATCCTTAATTTAGCCGCTCATTTACTGACTATGCCAACTAATGCCAACAGACAGTTTTTAGATTTTGAAAAACCGGTTAAAGATCTGATTGAGGAAATTGAAAATGCCAAACACCGGCAGGAAAAGACCAAGATAGACATGAACGACCTTATTCACCGGCTCGATCAGAATATCCTGGAGAAAAGAAAAGCCATTACAGAAAATCTCAGTAGTTGGCAACGGGTTCAACTTAGTCGTCATCCGGACAGGCCCTATACGATGAAGTATATTGAGAAGATGACGGAGAATTTTATAGAACTGTTTGGCGACCGGAATGTAAAAGATGATAAGGCAATGGTAGGCGGCTTTGGCTCACTCAATGGTGAAACAGTTATGATCATTGGCCAACAAAAAGGTATCAATACTAAAATGCGGCAACTGCGGAACTTTGGTATGGCCAATCCCGAGGGTTATAGAAAAGCACTGCGCTTGATGAGGCTGGCGGAGAAATTCAATAAGCCCATTATTACTTTTATCGATACGCCCGTTGCTTTCCCAGTTCTTGATGCAGATGAAAGAGGACTAGGCGAAGCTATTGCCAGGAATATTTATGAAATGATCCGTTTGAAAGTGCCTGTTATTTGTGTG
>CAMLEX010000687.1 GCA_946479055.1 uncultured Bacteroidota bacterium
CCCCGAAAGCCGTTCGTTTCCTCAACAGAGATGGGCTATGTATGGAGACAGAAAGCAAAACGGGTGGAATGTTGAACCTCAAATCAATTATAATAAAAAGATCAGAAACCATCTCTTTGATCTGCTTGCCGGTGTCACATTTAATAGTAGTGCGGCAAATGGAGGAGCTGTAATTGGATATGATTATTTAAGCGATGCATTATTGCGGAATAGGGCTGCGGCTGCTACGCTTCGGTCGTCCGATCCGACGACGATGTCTGAATACAGGTATAATGCCATCTTTGGCCGCTTATCCTGGAATTATCTAAACAGATATATCATCAACTTCAACGCAAGACGAGATGGTTCATCACGTTTTGGTAAAGAAAACAGGTTTGAAAATTTTGGTTCAATAGGCGGCGCATGGATTTTTACCGATGAAGGATTCTTCCGGCGTTTTTCAAAAATCATAAGCTTTGGAAAACTTAAAGTTAGTTATGGAACCACAGGAAACGACCAGATCGGGGATTATAACTATTTAAGCTTATACTCACTGCAATTCTTATCAAACCTGGGTTTATACCAGGGGATCCGTGGCTTACAACCGAGTGGACTACCCAACCCTCATTTGCAATGGGAGAAAACCAGGAAATTTAACGCTGGGATAGACCTTGGCTTTTTCGATAATAGAATGCTACTGAATGTTAATTATGCCAATAACCGGTCATCGAATCAGCTATTAAGCTACGTCTTAGCCAGTACAGCGGGATTTCAAGATATTTTCAGCAACTTCCCTGCACTAATAGAAAATAGCAGTTGGGAATTTGCATTAAATACAACGAATATCAAAGGGAAGGATTTTCAATGGACAAGCAATGTTAACCTAACGATACCCAAAAACAGGCTTGTAGAATTTCCCAATCTCGAATCCTCTTCTTATGCTAACAGGGTTTCGATTGGACAACCTATAAATGTAAGAGGTCTTTACAGATTTGCCGGGGTTAACCAGACGACGGGATCTTATCAATTTTATACAAAGAATGGTCATATCACACTCGATCCGGATTTCTATGAGGACAGAGTATATCAGGACCCTAATCCAAGATTTTATGGTGGTTTCGAAAATACAATCCGATTTAAAAACTTTCAATTGGATTTTCACTTTCAATTTACTAAACAACTTGGGCCCAATATCTTGCTCAATAATGGATTGCAAGCGCCGCCTGGATATTTTAATGCAGGTGAAGCCGTAAGTAACCAACCTGTAACGGTATTGGACAGGTGGCAAAAGCCCGGTGACCAAAGTTCAGTGCAAAAATTTAGCACGAGTTCCAGTCCTTCCTTCTATAATGCAATAGTCGTGAGCACTGCGGCATTTACAGATGCTTCTTTTGTGCGATTAAAAAATGTTTCATTCTCATACATGGTCCCACCGTCAGTGGGGAGGTTTATGGGTTTAAGCAGTGGCCGAATATATTTCCAGGCGCAAAATCTTTTAACCATTACCAATTATAAAGGGTTGGATCCCGAAACTGCCGGTTACCAGGGGAGCATTTCTTTGCCTCCGTTGCGTGTAATGACTTTCGGTGTTCAATGTAGTTTTTAATGATTAAACAGTCAGAAAAATGAAATCTACAAGATATCTTATACTATTCACTTTTTTACTGCCTGGAATAACTGGCTGTAAAAAGTTTGTAGAAATCGACCCACCTGTTACTCAGTTGACGGAAGGAAATGTTTACTCCAGCGACGCAACAGCAATTGCAACTGTTACAGGAATTTATTCGATTTTAAGTTCATCGATGATTAGTGGGAATGATGGTTTTTCCATAAAAGGCGGATTGGCTGCCGATGAATTCATATTGTTTTCAGGGGTTACAAACAAAGAGTTGATTGCATATTATCAGAATGACCTGGTGTCAACAGCAGCACAATCATTTGGAGGAGGGCTTTGGAGGGATTTTTATTATTATATTTTCAGATGTAACGCAGCCATAGAGGGTATAGAAAAGTCTACGACTTTAACTCCAGCCATTCAAAAACAATTATTGGGTGAAGCGAAGTTCCTGAGGGCATTTTTTTATTTCTACCTGGTAAATTATTATGGAGATGTATGTCTGGCATTAAGTACCGATCCGCAGGTAAATGGATTTTTGAATCGTTCTCCAGTTAGTGCTGTTTATGACCAGGTCATTACAGACCTGAAGGATGCGAAGGAATTATTAAGTCCCAATTATCTTGATGGGACACTACTAAATACAACAGCAGATAAAGTACGCCCAACCAAAATTGCTGCATCGGCTTTGCTTGCCAGGGTGTATCTGTACAACAAGGATTATGTGTTAGCAAAGGCAGAAGCAACGACTGTGATTTCAGCTTCGCCAAGCTTGCCGAATTTGGAAAATGCTTTTTTGAAAAATAGCACTGAAGCGATCTGGCAGCTTCTTCCTGTTGTAACAGGTCATAATACGGAGGATGGGTGGACATTTATTATACCATCAACCGGGCCAAGTAATACAAATGGCTCTGGTGACGGTCACCCGGTTTTTCTAAGTCCGCAAATCTTAAATGCTTTCCAGGCAGGAGATCAAAGAAGAGTGAAATGGGTAAAGAGCATTGTACCCACAGGGTCTACTACTACCTATTATTTTCCTTATAAGTATCAAAGCGGCGCACCCAATGCACCTATTACAGAATTCCAGATGGTGCTGAGAGTTGGTGAGCAATACCTGATTAGGGCAGAGGCGAATGCAAGATTAAATCTTTTGAATGAAGCAAGAACTGATTTGAATGTAATAAGGACAAGGGCAAACCTTGGCAATACACTGGCTAACACACAGCAGGAAGTACTTGACAGCATATTACAGGAAAGAAGGGTGGAATTATTTACAGAACAATCGCACCGTTGGTTTGATTTGAGACGTTTTGGGAGAATTGATGAAGTAATGAATGTGGTAACACCTACAAAGTCCAATGGAGTACCGTGGAGAACTCATCAGCAGTTATTTCCATTGCCATTCAGCGATCTTGAAAGAAATCCAAACCTTGTACAGAATAGTGGGTATTGATGAGAGAGGCTGTTAGCTTTTAGCTGATAGCTATTAGCAGAAAGAAGTTCTTTGATATTGTTGGTGTGAAAATTGTCTTGAACTCTGATTCGTCTGATTTAATGATGGGTTATGATTATTTTCTTAAAGGCTTAAAGACTCTTTTGAATTGAAGACTCTGTGATCCGAAGTTTATTAATAGTCCCAGTTCCATATTGTATGCTTCGAGGTAGTTAATAGCTTGTGCCAGGTGTACATTTTCTAATTGTGTAATAGCTTT
>CAMLEX010000688.1 GCA_946479055.1 uncultured Bacteroidota bacterium
TATTGCATTTTTTATTGTGGTCATTGCATGGGTCAATTACATCAATCTTGCTACCGCACGGGCTATTAACCGGGCCAGGGAAGTAGGCATTCGTAAGGCAATCGGTTCTCAACGCCGGCAACTCATTTTTCAATTTCTTACTGAATCAACCTTACTGAATGCTTTTGCAGTAGTACTTGCTTTATTGTTAATGATTGTTGCTATACCTGCTTTCAATCAGTTGTCGGGTCAGAATTTATCATTCTCATTGCTGGGTAATATTGATTTCTGGTTAGGACTGACAGCGTTATTTGTTACAGGTGTATTCTTCTCGGGGCTTTACCCGGCTTTTGTTCTGTCAGGCTTCAAACCCATTGATGTGCTGAAAGGAAAAATGGTTTCAACCACACAAGGTTCTTTGTTAAGAAAAGGATTAGTTGTGTTTCAGTTTGCTGCTTCATTGTTTTTATTGATAGGGACTGTTATTGTTTACCGGCAAATACAGTATATGCGTAAGCAATCATTAGGTATTAATATAGAACAAACATTGGTGGTAAGACCGCCAATTGTTCGCACTGATTCTACTTTTTTAAAACAAATGACTGCGTTTAAAGAATCATTGTCAGGACTTTCCTCGATTCGCAGTGTAGCGGTATCAACCAGTATCCCTGGTGAAGCCGTAGGCTGGAATGCCGGCGGCATCAAATTAGTAGGAACCGATGAATCTACACAAAAGCAATATCGTGTTATTGGAGTTGATTACGATTTTATAAAAATGTATGACCTGAAATTAATAGCAGGACGCATTTTCTCCAAAGACTTTGGTACCGATGACCAGGCTGTTATATTTAACCGCAAAGGGATAGAACAACTTGGTTTTGATAAACCCGAAGAAGCTCTTGGTAAAAAAATTGACTTTTGGGGTAAACAATATACCATAGCCGGCGTAACGGAAAACTTTCACCAGCAATCTTTACGTGAAGCTTATGAGCCACTGATACTTCGTTTGATTCCTGCTGTTAACGGTTATCTGTCTGTTAAGACAAATACAGGTGAGTTGAATCAAACCATCAGCCAGGTAAAATCCGCATGGAATAAATTTTTCCCCGGTAACACATTCGAATATTTTTTCCTTGATGATCATTTTAATGATCAGTATAAAGCTGATCAACGCTTTGGCCAGGTATTCGGACTTTTCACCACACTGGCCATACTAGTAGCCTGCCTGGGATTATTTGGCCTGGCTTCTTTTACTACCCTGCAACGTACCAAAGAAATAGGAATACGTAAAGTATTAGGTGCTTCTGTTGCCGGTATTATGAAACTGTTGTACCAGGAGTTTGCATTGCTGTTGCTGATTGCATTTGTAATAGCTACACCCCTGGCCTGGCTTACTGTATCCAATTGGTTACAGGGATATGCTTTTCGCATTAGCATTGAGTGGAATTATTTTATTATACCATTTATTGCCATTGTTGCTATCGCTCTCCTAACGGTAAGTTTTCAATCTGTAAAAGCGGCTATCGCAAACCCTGTGAAGTCTTTGCGAACGGAATAACGTCACTGCGAGTGCAACGAAGCAGGAAACAAAAGAAATGAATGAAAATATCAATTATGATAAAAAACTATTTCAAAATAGCTTTCAGGAATCTAAACCGGAGCAAAGCATTTTCCTTCATCAACATCTTTGGTTTGGCAGTAGGGCTTGCCACCTGCCTGTTGATCATGCTTTATATTTTTGACGAAAGCAGATACGATAAACATCACAAAGATGGCGACCGTATTTTCCGGATTGCTTCAAAAACCGGTAAGGGAGAAGCATGGGCGGCTGGCCCCGGCCCTCTGGCCTGGGGATTAAAAAATGATTTGCCGGAAGTGGAGCAGGCTACACGGTTGATGACCTTTCCAGATATAGAAACAATGCTATTTAAGTATAAACAAAATTCAGAGAGCAAACAGTTTTTTGAAACCAATGGCTATTACGTTGATTCCACTTTTTTTCAACTTTTCACTTATGATTTTATACATGGCAATGCGACTACTGCTTTGGATCAGCCAAACAGCATTGTGATTTCAAAGCAGCTTGCCAATAAATTTTTTGATAAGGAGGATCCCGTTGGTAAGGCTATTATGATTACCACACCATTTGGTGAATTTAATTATACGGTGAAAGGAGTTTTTAATAGTGATAAGAATAAGTCGCATATACCGGCCAACTACTTTCTTTCCATGCGTAATATTGATATGTGGAACTGGGTGCAGGGGCAAACCAAATGGACGACTAACAATATTTTTTTCACTTATGTAAAATTGAAGGAGGGTGTCAATGCACAGGCATTTGAACAAAAACTAAATCCTTTTTTTGATCGTCATGCAGGCTTAGATATGAAAGCGGCGGGATTTTCAAAAACCCTTTTTATACAACCTGTAAAAGATATTTATTTACACTCCTCAGTTGGTAATGAAATAGCAGCAAATGGAAATATTACTTACCTCTATATACTGGGTTCAATAGCTGCGTTCATATTGATCATCGCCTGTATCAATTTTATGAACCTGAGTACGGCCCGCTCGCAAAAGAGGGCAAAAGAAGTAGGAATAAGAAAAGTAGTAGGAGCAGAAAAAAGTTCATTGATCGGGCAGTTCCTGGGAGAATCATTCATCATGTGTTTGATAGCTTTAGTGCTGGCATTAGCGCTGGTATGGATGCTTTTACCTGTTTTCAACAGCCTTACGCAAAAAGATATGCATCCGTTTGATGAACCTTCTCTTATACTTTGGATCATTGGCCTCACTTTGCTCACCGGGTTAGTATCAGGATTATACCCTGCATTTTATTTATCGGCCTTTAAACCGGCTTCAGTACTTAAAGGGAAAATCCTGAACAGTTTTTCCGCCACTGCTATCCGTAAAGGGTTAGTGATATTTCAGTTTACAGTTTCTATCTGTTTAGTGCTGGGTGCTATTGTTATTTGGCAACAGTTGAACCTTTTTAAAAATCAACAGCTTGGTTTTAATAAAGACCAGAAGATCGTCTTGCCGCTGCAGCAAGCCTATAAGAACACTGAAAGTAATTATATCTCACTGAAAAATGAGTTATTAAAAAAACCCGGAGTAAAAGCTGTAACCAGTGGCTCTGCTTATCCCGGCATTCCCAATCTGAATGATATGCTTTTTTTTGCTGAAGGTAAAACAACGAATGATGTTGTGGACATACACCTTTCCGCTATTGAAAATGATTATATAGAAACTCTCGGGTTTAAATTATTAAGCGGCAGATCATTTTCAAAAGAATTTAAAGCGGATTCAGCCGGCATTATATT
>CAMLEX010000689.1 GCA_946479055.1 uncultured Bacteroidota bacterium
TTGGTTCATAAAAAAATGTTACAACGATTGTTTACATGAAAATTAAAATACGTGATTAAGAATATCGACGTCATCATCAGCATTTGCTATATCATTGGCATAGTAACTATTGGTTTGTGGTCAGGTACACGCAAAAAGAAAACTACCACGAATGCATCAGGCGAATATTTTTTGGCAGGTAAAACATTGCGATGGCCAATGATTGGCCTTGCTTTATTTGCTACCAATATATCCTGTTTGCATTTGGTAAGCCTTGCACAGAGCGGCTTTGACAACGGCCTGCTGAACGGTAATTTTGAATGGATGGCGGCATTTACATTGATCCTGCTGGCTTTGTTCTTTATCCCGTTTTATATTCGTTCAGGCGTTGCCACGCTTCCTGATTTTTTGGAAAGAAGATATAACCGGGCCTGTCGCGATTGGCTGGCTTTCATTTCCATTATTTCTGCCATTATCATTCATATAGCATTTTCCTTTTTGGCGGGAGGTATTGTGTTGGAAACATTGTTCGGCATCAATATGTATTACAGTATTATTGTGATTGCTTTGCTCACAGGTTTGTATACCATCATCGGAGGATTGAGGGCCGTGGTTGTAACAGAGTCTATTCAAACTGTGGTGCTGGTGACTGGTGCAATCATTATTACAATAGCCGCCTGGAACAAAATGGGCGGCTGGCAACCAATGGCCGCTGTATTGCAAGAAGATAATTCGCTTGACAAGCTTTCTATGATACGTCCATTGGGTGATAGCAGTGGTATGTCATGGCTTGCGGTGTTTTTGGGTTATCCTGTATTGGGTATCTGGTATTGGTGCGCCGACCAAACTATTGTACAAAGGGTATTGGGAGCTAAGGATGAAAACCATGCAAGGGGCGGTGCGTTGTTTTGCGGGTTTATTAAAATACTGCCTGTATTTATTTTTGTGCTGCCGGGATTGTTTGCTTACACTTTATATCAAAAGGGAATGCTGAACCTGGGTTCATTGCAGCAGGTAAATGAGCAAGGTCAGGCTGTAGTAAACACGAAAGGCATTTATACATTAATGATCACTCAACTTGTTCCAACTGGTTTGGTAGGCATATTGGTTGCTGCACTGCTGTCAGGATTGATGAGCCAGATTTCAGGAGCACTTAATTCTATTGCTACATTAGCGAGTTATGATTTGTATCAACGCTTCAAACCACAAACAACCGATAAGGAATTGGTGAAAGTGGGAAGATGGTCGGCTGGTATTGCCTTGCTCTTATCTATTGGATTGCTTCCATTGCTGAATCAATATCAAAGTTTGTTTGAAGGAATCAACGACGTAATTGCACACATTGCACCACCCATTACCTGTGTTTTTTTGCTGGGTATTTTCTGGAAGAAAGCCTCTGCAAAATCTGCACAATACACACTCTGGCTGGGATCATTGTTGGGCGGATTAGTGTATGCTGTAAATAAACTATACCCGGGAAGTTTTATGGGGCATGTTCCGTTTATGATGATGGCCTTTTATTTGTTTTGTATTTGTGTGGCCATGCAAATTATTTTTTCATTTATTTATCCAGTGCAACATACTGAGCATAGTGAAAAACTTTACTGGAAATCATTGTGGGAGCCACTGCGTAGCAAAGGCTGGACAGGAATTGGCAATTATAAAATACTTTCAGCGCTATTGCTCCTCATCATGGGAGTATTGTATTGGAAATTTCGATAAATAAGAAACAAGATTTATTATGGGAAAGCTTTTAAGTGTTGTTTTATTGTTGATAGTGCTGGGCGCTTGCCGGCAAACTAATTCAGCAGATAAAAAAGGAGTCAATCCAAAGAAAATTCAACGCTTTGGAATGGTAACAGGTTTGAAGCCTGAGAAGCTGGAGTATTATAAACAACTGCATGCAGCTGCATGGCCCGGAGTATTGAAAAAGATTAAGGAGTGTAATATTCAGAACTATTCAATCTATCTGCAAAAGGTAGGGGAACAATATTTTCTCTTCAGTTATTTTGAATATACCGGAAATGATTTTGATGCCGACATGAAAAAAATGGCGGCAGACAGTACCACTCTACGCTGGTGGAAAGAAACCGATCCCTGCCAACAACCTTTGCCTGATGCGGCTTCCAAAGGACAAATATGGAGTTCAATGGAAGAAGTGTTTCATGAAGATTAGCAGTGCTTGTTGGAAAAATCAGGCATCTCCTGGTTCAGAGCAGAAGAAACGTATTGTTTGCCAGAATTAATGGGGCCGTTTTTTAATACCAGACCAGTAATGTCGGTGTTCAAAACTCAACCCACCCTTTCCGTTATTTACCAGTGATCTGATTATTCTTAACAAGTCGAATATCATCTTATGACTTGTCACTTATTATAAGTAAAACTGCAGGATTAAAACTAAGGGCCATTCATTTAGATACTGTTTATGTCAGGAATATTCAGGCTATTGTTATTCCCGGTTAATCTAAGCGTGCTTGATACTTGCAGGAGTATATAATTGAAATTTCAACCGGTAATTAACCACCTACAAAATATATACATGTCCCTAATAGAATTATTTAATAATAAGAAAATCCATTTAAAACAAGATAAAGTCCATTAATCTTGATTTTTTCTGCTGATAATTTTAGACAGAATTTAACTGGTTCATTGATGTTTCAAATTTAAAAAGCATATAAAAATGCTGCAGGAGGATGTTGAAGCAATGATTATGTTATATGAGCAATTGTTTTCGCAGGTGGAGTTTGCTGGTATTTAATATTTAGTTGTTTAGTATTTCACTTTACCAAAACCAACCGATTCTGTATCTGCTCTACTGTGTCACCAGCAAATGATCTAAGCCCGTTCAATCAACGAAAATCAGTCAATATCAATTTTTAAAAATCAAAAGAAAAATTATGAGATGCAGATTTATATTTTCAGCAGTATTTTATAGTAGTTTATTATTCTCACTTGTTTGTTGCAAGAAGAATGATCTGCGTGATCTAACAACTGAGGCCGACAAAGTTGAGATTACTAATACTCCGGTACTTGCACAGGGCGGAAGTACTTATAAATTAAATGTGGTTTATTTTGTCCCCCGGGGTCAGGCACCCTTGCCAGATTACCAGAGAAGGTACAGTGAAATTCTGCTATACTTCCAGGATTTTTATGGAGACCAAATGCAGCGCAATGGATTTGGCTACAAGACATTTGGATTGCAGACAGATACCAGCGGCAAAAAAGTGATCATGTCGGTAGTTAATGGAAAGTATCCAAGAACCAAATACAAATATAATGGAGGTAGCGGGCCGATGATGGAAGAAATCAATGCTTACTTCAGT
>CAMLEX010000690.1 GCA_946479055.1 uncultured Bacteroidota bacterium
GTATATTGAACTCATCTCAAAGAACTATTTTTACAAAAAAACAAACATAGGAGAAAATACAAAGTTTTTCGCCAAGACCGCGAAGGAATAATAGGCTGTTTTACAACCCTTTTAATTCTTTCAAACTATAAAACTTTAAAAACTTAGAACTTTTCAACTAATTTTTTGCTGTAAATTGACTTTGTTTAAAAACTACAGCATATATGGTTCCTGCACTACGAAAACAGTTCAATACAAATTTTACCAAAGAAAAATATGAAGCTTTTTTAAAAGAGCTTCATGCCGTTCATCCCGGAGCTATTGAATTCAGGGTGGCTGAAACACCCGTTTTTGTTCCGAAAGTTTTTACAAAAAAAATGCTGGATACCTGCGAAAGCATTGTGGATATAATCATGGATCCAAAGTTTAATGAACTTACCAAAAACGCTATTCCAATAGATCTGCAGGTTCCCGGAGAAAGTAATCATTCGCATTTTATCGCTTTTGATTTTGGAGTTTGTATCAATGAAGATGGTGAATACGAACCTCAACTGATAGAGATGCAGGGCTTCCCTACCCTGTTTGCTTATGAAATACTATTGGATGATCTCTTCCGGAAACATTTTGAGATCCCGGATAATTATTCAGCTTATCTTGGAAAGCACAACAAGGAAACATATATCCAACATTTCAAAGAAATTGTCCTGGGTGATCATAAACCTGAAAATGTAATACTGCTTGAAATTTTTCCTCACCAGCAGAAAACTAAAATTGATTTTTATTGCACGGAAGAATATACCGGCATCAAACCGGTTTGCATCACTGAACTGATAAAAGAAGCCCGCCCGGATGACCCGGTCGGACGGGGAAAGAAATTATATTACCTGAACGAGGGAAAGAAAACGGAAATAAAAAGAATTTATAACCGTGTGATCTTCGATGATCTGTTTCAGCAAACTCCTGAAGTACAGGAAAAGGGTAAGCTGTTATTTGAAGAACTGGATATAGAATGGGTGCCGCATCCTTCCTGGTTTTACCGGATCAGTAAATACACGTTGCCGTTGATAAAACATCCATATGTACCCCCTACTTTTTTCCTGAATGAAATAACACAACTGCCAGCTGACGTTGAAAATTATGTATTGAAACCATTGTTTTCATTTGCCGGCCAGGGTGTAGTGATAGATGTGTCAAAAGAAGATATTGAAAATGTAAAAGATCCGGAGAACTGGATACTGCAACGAAAAGTAAAATATGCAGATGTGATTGAAACGCCGGATGTACCAGCAAAGGTTGAGATCAGGATATTTTATTTCTGGAAAGATGGAAATTCAAGACCTGTTCCTGCTAATAATCTTGCACGGCTCAGCAAAGGAAAAATGATCGGAGTGAGATATAATAAGGATAAAGAATGGGTAGGTGGAAGTTATTGTTTGTTTGAAATGTAGAACCACGATTGGGAAGATTTGAGAGGATTAAAAGGATGTCAAATATTCATACACTATTTATTAGTTTTTTGGCTAAACCAAAAACATGAAAGCCAGTTTATTTATATTTTATTTGTCACTACTTATCGCCTGTAACCAACCTGATAAGCGGATTGTAAAAATGCAATCAGCGATTGACAGCCTGCAAAAAAAATTAAGTGAAACTTACAAACCCGGCTTTGGTGAATTTATGTCAGGTATTCAAACACATCATGCTAAGCTTTGGTTTGCAGGATTAAATCAGAACTGGAAACTGGCAGACTTTGAAATACAGGAAATACAAGAAGCCCTTGAAGATATAAAGCAGTTTAATAGTGACAGGCCGGAAGCAAAAGATATCGGAATGATCAATCCGGCGATGGATAGTGTAAAGAATGCAATTAAACAAAAGAACTATCAGCAATTCAAAAGCAGTTTTACTTTATTAACAAATACCTGTAATAATTGCCACAGGACAACTGACCATGCATTTAATGTAGTGACTATACCCACTGGATTGCCTGTCGTTAACCAGGATTTCAAAACCGAACGGTAATTATTTTTCACAATCATTGTAAAAAATGAGTTCTCTCTTTTACTTTTTAAGAAAATATAACCCTCTTTCGGGTGAAGCAGAAACAGCTATTTCGCAAATATGTTCTCCTGTTATTATAAAAAAGAACGAAGAATTACAACAGATAGGACATACCTGCAAAACGATTTATTTTATCAATAAGGGCGTTGCCCGTATTTATTATTTAAAAGACGGAATCGATATCACTGAAAGCTTTGCGCTGGAAAACAATTTGGTTGCAAGGGTGGAAAGTCTTTTTACCGGGAAGCCTTCCAATAAGGCGATTCAAATACTGGAGAATGCGGAAATCACAGCCATTAATGCTACTAAGCTTTTTAAACTATATGATATATTTCCTGATATTGAACGGACGTTCCGTAAAATCTTTGAAGCTGCATATGTAGATACGGTTAACAGGATAGATAGTATCCAGTTCCATACCGCAGAACACCGATACAAATCCCTGGTGGAAGAAACACCGGATATAGTAAAAAGAGTGCCGCTTAAATATATTGCATCTTATCTTGGCATTACACAAGTAAGTCTGAGTCGTATCAGGGCTGGTAAGTAATTATTTATCATATGTAAAAGGAATTCTCCCGGATGGTGCTGAAATTTGTGGAATAAATCATTGTAAAATGAACACTCCGAAACAAATAGATACCGCCACACTCTGCAGTTGGTTAGCATCAGGAAAGAAAGTTTCTATTCTGGATATACGTCCGCTGCACGAAAGAAACGAATGGTATATTCCTGGCAGCATTCATATCAATGCTTATGATAAATTAAAAGCAAATGATACAACTGCTTTGGAAGGAGTTCATTTTGATAAGACTGTTCCGGTTGTAACAGTTTGCGCCGCTGGCAAAACAAGTGCAATAGCTGCTGGTATGCTTGAACAAAAAGGTTACAATGCTTCTTCCTTACAAGACGGAATGAAAGGGTGGAGCCTGGCATGGAATACGGCTCATCAGTCATTTGTTAATTTTGAAATATGGCAGATAAGACGAACGGGAAAGGGATGTTTATCTTATATCATTGCATCAAATAAAGAAGCGATCATAATTGATGCTTCTCTTCCGATTGAAGTTTATACCCAGTCGATAAATCAGCATCATCTTTCTGTAAAGTGTGTTGCCGAAACCCATATTCATGCTGATCATCTTTCCCGGTCAAAAGAAGTAGCTGAATATTTTCACGTTCCATTATATCTGCCGGTTCCGAATAAAGTACAGTTTGAATTTAACCCGGTTAAAGCGGATACAATTTTTTCTATTGGC
>CAMLEX010000691.1 GCA_946479055.1 uncultured Bacteroidota bacterium
ACAATAATGGGTTTGATATAAATGCCGATGAAGCGCTTAGCGGATCTACTCATTTAAATGAACCGGTTGCCGATGAATCAGCACTGGAAAAGGCAAAGGAAGAACTGCAGGAAGCAAAGGATAAATATCTGCGGCTGGCCGCCGAGTTTGATAACTTCAAAAGAAGAACGGCTAAAGAAAGGGTGGAGCTTATTCAAACTGCTGGCCGCGATGTAATAAGTGATCTGCTGGATGTGCTGGATGACTTTGAACGGGCACAAAAACAGTTTGAAACCGATGAAGACATCACACATGTAAAGGCAGGCCTTACACTTATCTTCAATAAACTGAGAAATAAATTGCAGGCAAGGGGTTTGAAACCGATGGAAACGATTGGTAAGGACTTTGATGCAGACCTGCATGAGGCTATTACTGAGATCCCTGCAGCTTCAGAAGATTTAAAAGGCAAAGTAGCTGATGAAGTTGCGAAAGGCTATTATCTTAATGATAAAATCATTCGCCATGCAAAAGTGGTGGTAGGAAAATAATGTGTACGTGTGGAATTTGAAAATTTGAAAATATCATCCTTCCATTCATACTATTTTCAAATTCTCAAGTCCTCAAATTCTCAAATTATATAAATGTCAAAAAGAGATTATTACGAAACATTAGGCGTTGCTAAAGGTGCGGAAGCAGATGAAATAAAAAAAGCTTACCGTAAGGTAGCTATGCAATATCACCCCGACCGAAATCCCGGCGATAAAGCTGCTGAAGAAAAATTTAAAGAAGCTGCTGAAGCTTATGAAATTTTAAGTGATGCTGATAGAAAAGCCCAGTACGATCGCTATGGACATGCAGGTGTAAGTGGTAATGGTCGTGGTCCTGGTGGCTTTGGCGGTGCTGGCATGAACATGGAAGATATCTTCAGCCAGTTTGGTGATATTTTCGGCGATGATGTTTTTGGAAATTTTTTTGGCGGAGGACAAAGAGGACGAGGTGGTCAGCGTAGTCAGGGCGTAAGAGGAAGCAATCTTCGTGTCAAACTAAAACTTACGTTCGAAGAAATTGCAAAGGGTGTTAAGAAAAATATCAAAGTAAAAAAATATGTTTACTGCAATACCTGCAACGGTAGTGGAGCAAAAGATAAAGGCAGTATACAAACCTGTAAAACATGTGGCGGAAGTGGCCAGGTAAGAAGAGTGCAAAATACTTTCCTGGGGCAAATGCAAACTGTTTCGACCTGTCCTTCCTGTAACGGTGAAGGATCAACTATAACAGCTAAATGCGGAAGCTGTAAAGGTGAAGGTCGTGTATATGGCGAAGAAACGGTGAGCATTGATATACCTGCAGGCGTACAGGAAGGCATGCAGTTAAATGTGAATGGAAAAGGCAATGCCGGTGAAAGAGGTGGCATGAATGGCGACCTCATTATCCTGATCGAAGAAGAACAACACAAAGAATTGCAGCGTGATGGTTTGAACGTAGCATTTGACCTTCATATTTCTTTTCCTGATGCGGTAGCTGGCATACAGGTAGAAGTTCCTACCATTGATGGCAGAGCGAAAATAAAAATCCCTGCAGGCACGCAAAGTGGCAAAATCTTCAGACTAAAAGGAAAAGGTTTTCCTGCCGTGAATTCTTATGAAAAAGGCGATCAGCTTATTCATGTGAATGTATGGACCCCTCAACACGTTTCAGCTGAAGAGAAAGCAGCTTTGGAAAAAATGAACGAATCTCCCAACTTTAAACCTCAACCCGATAAAAGTGAAAAAGGTTTCTTTGATAAGATAAGGGAGATGTTTTCGTAATAAATAAATGATTGAATGATTGCTACTCATTCAATCATTATAGTTCTTTTAAAATGACAATTCGCCATCATTTGCTGGGAAAATAATGTTGCTTCTAAGAGTTTAATCTCATTTCTGCTATCCTGTCACCCATTTTGCGATTTTACCATTTGGACGGATATTTGATAAGTCTAACCTATCTTAGCAAAGATTGGCAAACGCCACCTCATTCAATCATTATCAAACCTTAACGATATATGAGTTTTAATTCAGAATTTGAAAAATATGCGGTAAAACACCGTGGCCTCTCCAGCAATACCCTTCATAGCTATGCCTCACATATGGTAACTTCAATGACGCCTAATATCATTGAAGAACGACCGATGAATGTAGCGGTGATGGATGTATACAGTCGTCTTATGATGGACCGGATCATTTTTCTTGGTTATCCTGTCAACGACGAAATTGCTAACATCGTAACTGCACAGTTATTGTTCCTTGATTCTTCGGACAGAACAAGGGATATCAATATGTATATCAACAGCCCCGGTGGTAGTGTATATGCCGGCCTGGGAGTATATGATACCATGCAGTATGTAAGCCCTGATGTGGCTACAATTTGTATTGGTATGGCAGCGTCTATGGCTTGTGTATTATTAGGCGCAGGTACCAAGGGTAAAAGGGCGGCCCTAAAGCATTCCCGTATCATGATGCACCAGCCCAGTGGCGCTATCGGCGGCCAGGCAAGTGATATCGAAATCACCGTTAATGAAATCAGGAAACTGAAAAAGGAATTGTATGAGGTGGTGAATCATCATACCGAGAAATCAGTAGAGCAGATAGAAAAAGATTTTGACAGGGATAAATGGATGACAGCTATTGAAGCGAAAGAATATGGATTGGTGGACGAAGTGTTGCTGGTAAATCATAGAAAAGAGAAGAAAGATTAACCACGATTAAATGGATTTTAATTGAGGTTGAGAAAAGATGAGTATCGATGGGAACGATGAAGAGTGCGACGCAAGGAACGATGATCAGTGAACCGCAGCTGGTAACAACAAACAAAAAATTTATAAACGATAAACATTGAAAGTATGAACCGCAATCCATATTTAAATAAAAGCTGGAGAGCTGACGATGAACCTGAAGAAGATGAAAAAGAAGAACAGCCCAAATCGGATCTTATGATGTTCAGCAAAAAGCTGGAAAAATATTTCTTTGAAAGCCGTAGTATTTATCTCTGGGGAGTAGTGGATGATAAAAGTGCCAAAGATGTGGTGAGTAAAATGCTTTTACTGGATGCAGACAAACCGGGTGAAGAAATTAAGTTTTACATCAATAGCCCCGGTGGTGTAGTCACAAGCGGAATGGTAATGTATGATACCATGCGAATGATCAAAAGCCCGGTAAGCACTATCTGTATGGGATTGGCAGCATCTATGGGAAGCATCTTATTAAGTGGCGGTAAGAAAGGCAAACGTTTTATCTATCCAAGCGGTGAAGTGATGATCCACCAACCTTCTCTTGGCGG
>CAMLEX010000692.1 GCA_946479055.1 uncultured Bacteroidota bacterium
TATGCTGACCTTTCCAATGCAACAGGAAAAAATATGGCATTGGCAGCACAATCCGATACAAAGTTTATCCTCCCTGATATAAGGCGAATCACTACCACCATTGACTTTATAGTTGAAAATGGAAAAGTAAACAAACTAATATGGACTCAGGAAAGGAGCGCTGAATTTAAAAAAATTGAATAACCGGTGGACAACAATTCTTTATGAAAATGATTGATTTTGCAATAACGTTTATAAAAGATGTCAACCTTAATTGTTTAGCCTTAATACTAAATTCCGGGGCAGGTTACATTCGGGTGAAAGAAAATGAAATAACATGAGTTCGAAGATTTTGTAGTTAATAATCATACACGATGCACTCTTAATCAAAGAATGTTTGTTTTTCAATTCAAATAACAAATTAGTCTATGAAATATTTTTTATTATTTATTTTACTAAGCAACCGGTCATTTTGTCAAACACCTATCGATAAAACTGAGATCATTACTATCGGCGGAATAAAACAATATGTCCGCATAAAGGGAAAAGATAGTTCAAAACCCCTGCTGCTTTTTTTGCATGGCGGGCCGGGCAGTTCGGTGCTCAACAAAGCCGATGATATGACCGGCAAATTGCAGCGGCAGTTTGTTGTAGTGCACTGGGACCAACGGGAAACAGGAGAAACGCTTCGTCTCAATAAATCACCCCAGCGCTTAACACTGCAATTATTTTACAACGATACTCATGACCTGATCGATAGTTTGCTGAAACGATTCCAGCGGCCGAAGCTTTACGTCGCGGGTTATTCATGGGGATCGGGATTGGGTTTTTATATAGCGGATAAATATCCAGAGTTATTGTACGCGTATATTGCCATCAGCCCGGTGATCAATCAATGGGAAAGCGAGAAAACAGCACTGGAAACGATGAGAGAAAGGATGGGTAAAAAAGCACAAAAAGAACTTGCCATCGTAAAGATTCCTTTTGAAAATGCGGAGCAGTTGTATTATCACCGCAAGTGGTTGTTCAGATTCGATGGGCAAAAATTGGTGAGCCTTACTTTACCCAAAAGCTTTGTGCTGGCCTGGGGAGTTACCTGGTTCAATGTATGGTCTGAATCCTGTGCCATTAATCTCTTTGAAAGCCTTCCCGTCATTAATTGTCCTGTCTATTTTTTTGCAGGCGAAAAAGATTATCAAACCAATCATTCCATTACACAAGAATATTTTAATAAAGTATCGGCATCCAAAAAGGATTTGTTCCTGTTTGCAGACGCAGGTCATGGATTACCAGAAACGGATCCCGGCTTGTTCCAGGATATTATCATTGATAAAATATTGCCCGAAACATATAACCCCTGATCAATGCGTATGTATAAAATTTTATTTCTTATTTTATGCAGTGCAGTTACGGCATGCCATTCCTCTTACAGGCTCACCCGTACGACAAAACCTGTTAGCGCCACTGATGATGTATATAGCACATCGAATATAGTGCTTTTGAAAAAAAGCTGGAAGCGTTGCGGATACGGTATCATATTCCATCCCCTGCTATCGGCATTTTAAATGAAAAGAAACTGGTAGTAAGCGGCGGCCTGGGTTATGCCGATCTGGAAAAGAAGACCAGGCCGGATGAAAACACAGTGTACCATCTTGCTTCGATCACAAAAACTTTTGGTTCTATCATTCTCATGCAACTGGTAGAGCAAGGCAAACTGAGTCTTGATGATCCGATTGCAAAGTATGGGATCAACCTGGGAGGACGATGGGGCAGCGACAGCCGGATCAAAGTGAAACATTTATTAACCCATACTGCCAGCGGGAATCCTTTAAATGGTTTCAAACCGGGTTACAGTTTTCGCTACAACGGCAACTGGTATGGCCAATTGGGAACGATAATAGAAAAAGCCTCAGGACAAAGTTTTGGAGAATTAGTAATGAAGAATATTATTATCCCGCTTGATTTGAAACATACGGTTCCCAGTACCGATGACAGTATTCATTTCAAATTGACCGGATACAATAAAGATTCATTTTTAACCTGCGTAGCCAAACCTTATAACTGGCAGGGCAAGCATATAGCGCCGGTTAACTCCGGTTATGGATTTAGTCCTGCAGCCGGTATCATGAGCAGCGTAGCCGATCTTGCTCAATATTCCATTGCCATCGATGAAAAAACGTTTTTGCAACCAGCTACCTGGGAAAAAGTGTTTACTCCTTTTGAATCTCCCAACGGGAAAAAAATACAATATGGCCTTGGCTGGTTTGTAAAGTATTACCGGGGACTAAAAATTGTGTGGCATACCGGCTGGTGGTATGGCTATTCAACGTTGCTGGTAAAAGTTCCCGAAAAGGATCTCAGCTTTATTATTCTCGCTAATTCGCAGGATTTGAGCCGGCCATTTTATCTCACGTTGTATCCTGTGCCTTTGCCCAATCCTTTTAGCCAAAGTTTAAACAAAGACCTGATGCTGTCGGATTTTGCATCGCTGTTTATTCAATATTTTATAAATTAAGTTTGAAGGTAGGAGTAAAGGATCAACCCGGACGCATATGATTTTCTGATGATGAAATTACCTGCTTGTTTATTGCAGGTTCAATGTTGAATCTTTTCTTCTTATACCCGCTCTGTATTTTTTATTTTTGTTAAACGCTATAAGAATAATAAAAGATATGGGTATGACCACAGAAAGGATTGAAAAAGTATTTAATCTGTTTGACGATTATAATAAGCAGGATCCGAATATTATAACATGGGATGCTATTGCATATCCTGCTGAATACTTTTATGCCATGCAACTATATGAATGGGTAAAAAAGCTGGAGCCACAGGCCGGCGAGGATTTGCTGCTGGCATCAAGATGTCAGCATATCGGAAGATGGAAAATTCCGAGAAATCAATATCCTTCAGGAAAAGCGGGTTATTACAACTGGCGGAACGATCTTGCAAAATTTCATGCGGATGAAGCCGGAAGATTATTGTCGGAAGCCGGCTACCAGGAAGAAGAAATAAATGCAGTGCGGCATATCCTGCTTAAAGAAAACCTTCGCAAAGATGAAGTAGTGCAGGTAATGGAAAATGCGTTGTGTTTGGTATTTCTCCAGTTTCAATACGAAGATTTTATTACCAAGCATGATGACCAGATGGTGATCAGGATTTTACAGAAAACATGGAGAAAAATGACCGGATCAGGCAAAGAAGCAGCCTTATCACTGGATTTCGGGGAGAAAGGAAAAGCGTTGCTGATGTTAGCCCTTGGTGATAATGCCACCGGGACGAACAACCCCTGATTAAAAATTGATAGTAACATTCTTTAAC
>CAMLEX010000693.1 GCA_946479055.1 uncultured Bacteroidota bacterium
TTTATATTGACGACAAAAAAGGGGAAAAGTTCCGGATACAAATCGATTCTCTTTTTAATGATTCCATTCCAGTGGATCATTTAACAACTGTGTTTGCAAAAACACTCAGCACACAAAAACTGGCTATCCCTTTTACTATTCTCCGCCAGCCGGAAGAAACTCCTCACGAAGATGATTTTTTCAGGCGGCCACCGCCATTTGATAGTTTTTTGGGATATAAGCTTCAGTTGGGAAACGCATTTTCTTATCTTATTAAAAAAATTTCGTTACCAATTCTTTTCTCTTTTTTTCTTGTGGGTCTTACTGTTTTTTCTTTTGTTCTTTTATACCGCAGCCTGCTTCGTCAGTACAGGCTGGCGCAAATAAAGAATGACCTGATCAGCAATATCACTCATGAATTAAAAACGCCTATCGCTACAGTGGGCGTTGCCATTGAGGCGTTGAAAAATTTCAATGCCATACAGGACCCGGAAAAAACAAAAGAATACCTGGATATTTCACAAAATGAATTGCTACGATTAGGATTGCTGGTAGATAAAGTGCTGAAGCTTTCTATGTTTGAAAATAAAAAGGTAGAAATAAAATATGAATTGTTTGACCTGGAAGAAGTAGTAAATGAAGTAGTGGCTTCATTGCGGCTGCAACTGGAAAAATATAATGCCCGTATAACTGTGAATACAGAAGGCAACTTGTTAATAAATGGAGACCGCATGCATTTGCTCAGTGTTGTATTTAATTTGCTGGACAATGCTTTGAAATACAGTAAAGGCAATGCAGCTATACAGGTGGATATAAAAGAAGAAAAAGAAAATATTGTATTAAAAGTAACGGATAATGGTATTGGTATTCCGCAGGAGTACAAAGCGAAAGTATTTGAAAAATTCTTTCGTGTACCAACGGGTGATACCCATAATGCAAAAGGGCATGGTCTGGGATTAAGTTATTCAGCACAGGTGATCCGTCAGCATCGTGGTACCATTGAAGTAGATAGCCATGAAGGGTTGGGCAGCACTTTCACCATTACATTACCAAAGAAAACCACATGAACCCAACAAAGATTTTTTACGTAGAAGATGAATTATTTCTTGGCAAGATAGTAAAGGAAAGCCTGGAAAGCCGTGGTTTTGAAGTGATCATGGAAAGTGATGGCGGAAAAGCTACCGAAGTGTTTAAAAGATCAATACCGGATGTTTGTGTATTGGATATTATGTTGCCCAATAAAGATGGTTTTACGATTGCTGATGAAATAAGGGATCTCAATGAAGAAGTTCCGATCATTTTCCTGACTGCTAAAACACAAACTGAAGATGTGGTAAAAGGATTTACGCTGGGTGGCAATGATTATATCCGCAAACCTTTCAGTATGGAAGAACTGATCATTCGGATTCAGCATGTGCTGCGTCATAAAACGGAAACATCGCAAAAGATTACAGGAGATTCGGTAGCTATAGGCAAATACAATTTTCAGTTGAACCGCCAGCTATTGAGTACTGAAAAAGAAGATCGTAAATTATCCTACCGTGAAAATGAACTACTGAAACTATTATATGAAAACCGGGATAGGATCATAGACAGGAAAGATATACTGAATTTATTATGGGGCAATGATTCCTTTTTTAATTCCCGCAACCTTGATGTGTATATTACTAAACTCCGCAGTTACTTAAAAGAAGATCCGTCGCTGGAGATCATTACCATAAAAGGAATTGGGTATAGGTTTGTAACTGCCCCCTCCAAACCTCCCCCCAAAGCGGAGGATAGTTAAGCACAGACCCTGATAGTTGAAAATACCCACAGATAGAAGCTAATTTTAGTTACTAAGCAAATGATAGTATAGGTAAGAACTGTTTTTACTTTTTCAGGGGATCTAATAAATAAGCAAGCCCATTCAATTTTATTTCATAGATCGTTTGCAATAACATTCCCAATTTTCCTTTGGGAAAGCCTTTTCGTTGAAACCATTCTAAATAAGATACAAGGAGATCGCAAAGAAGAACGTCTTTATATTTTCCAAATGGCATTTTCATAGTTACTAATTGCAATAGCAGTTCAGGATTGGGCTGTGGTAATTCTTCACTCATGCTTGATTTTTATTTTCCTGCTATCCGCCAGTTTCATTTGTTCAAAAAGTTGTTTATCGTTTTCCGCAGCTCTTGCTTCTACTTCATATTTATTGTTGGTATAGCCATGCCGGATGCTTTCCCGGACATATAAAAAAATAAATCGTATAAGGCCATGTCGCCTGAATTGTTCTATATGTTTCAGTTCGTGTAAAAGCCATTTCTTATCTTCTAAAAACTCCTGCCGCTGTGTATTGTGCAGATGAATAGTTCTGCCAATAACGATTGCAACCTTACTATAGTTTAGTTTCCAGGCAGCCATCCGTGCAATAAATGAATTTTCTTTTATATGATAATATAATTTCTTCAACTGCTTTTACCAACAAGGCAAAATTAATCATTGACAGGACGAGGAAGGCTAATTTTTGCAAAAGAACCACGATATAAAAAAGCATTTGGATTCTGTCTATTTTTACAAGATGAAAATACCAGGACCAAAAGCCTATATCGCAGGTAGCATCTTTACAGGAGAAAAATGGATAAAAGAGCATGCCGTCATTGTTGAAAACGGAGTGATCGAAGAAATTATTCCTGTTGCTAATGTGACTCCTTCTCTGACTGTTGAAAAATTCGATAATCATTTTCTTGCTCCTGCTTTTATTGACCTCCAGATTTATGGGGCTTATGAAAAGTTGCTGGCAGTATATCCTGAAGCGGATTCTCTTTTTAAATTGAACGAGTATTGCCGTAGCGGTGGCGCTGCCTATTGTTTGCCAACTGTAGCAACGAATACAGATGAAGTCTTTCACCTGGCAATTGATGCGGTAAGAGATTATTGGAACAAAGGCGGCGAAGGTATTTTAGGCTTACATCTTGAAGGTTCCTGGATCAATCCGGTGAAAAGAGGAGCACATATTGAATCATTGATACATTCACCTTCTTTACAACAGGCTAAAGAGCTGCTCGAATATGGAAAAGGCGTGATAAGAATGATAACATTGGCGCCGGAAGTATGCAGCCAGGAAATAATTGATCTGATCCTCTCTTACAATATCGTGATATCAGCAGGTCATAGCAACGCAACATACGAGCAGGCCAAAAACAGTTTTGCCAACGGCATTACTACCGTTACTCATTTATTCAATGCCATGAGTGCGTTGCAACATAGAGCTCCCGGATTAGTGGGAGCTGCAATGGATGATAAAAAAGTGATGGCAAGCATTATTCCT
>CAMLEX010000694.1 GCA_946479055.1 uncultured Bacteroidota bacterium
TATAGATTGGAAACACCTGACAGATTGGGAGAATCAGGGATTCATAAAATGGGATTAGGTGTGCTTATAGGTTTGGAAGATTGGCGAACAGATTCCTTTTTCACCGCTATGCACTTAAACTACCTTGAAAAAAGGTATTGGCAGAGCAAATACAGCATCTCGTTTCCGCGCCTGCGCCCATTTAGCGGTGGATTAGAACCTAAAGTTGTGATGAACGACAAAGAGCTTGTACAACTCATCTGTGCTTACAGAATATATAATGAAGAAGTAGAATTATCAATTTCTACACGTGAATCCATCGTTTTTAGGAATAATATTGTGAAATTAGGGATCACATCTATAAGTGCAGGTTCTAAAACTAACCCTGGTGGGTATGCCGTTGAGCCACAGTCGTTAGAACAATTTGAGATTTCTGATGAGCGCAACGCAAAAGAGATAGCCCAAATGATTAGTTCCCAAGGTTATGAACCGGTATGGAAAGATTGGGATGTCAGTTTAACAAAAAACTAATTAATTATGGATAGCGCTGAACTAAAGAGATATAACAGACAGATACTATTACCAGAACTGGGTATAGAGGGTCAGCAGAAGCTAAAAGCCGCCAAAGTATTGGTGATTGGGGCCGGTGGTTTGGGTTCTCCGGTATTACTTTATCTTGCTGCCGCCGGTATTGGCAAAATTGGTGTTGTTGATCATGATACTGTAGATGAAAGTAACTTACATAGACAGATACTCTTTAATACTACTGATATTGGAAAAAGTAAGGCAGATATTTCGGTAAATAAGCTGCAGCTACTTAATCCGCATGTTGATTTCGTTTCCTACCCTTTTAAAATTGAACCGGATAATGCCAATTCATTAATTCAGGATTATGATCTCGTAGTGGATGGATCTGATAACTTCCCTACCCGTTATCTGGTTAATGATACTTGTGTTGCTTTAAACAAACCATTGGTATTTGGTTCCATATTTAAATTTGAAGGTCAGGTATCTGTATTTAATTATAATGGCGGTGTGGATTATAGAGCGCTATTTCCTGAACCGCCGGCTGCTGATGAAGTTCCAAATTGTGATGAAGGTGGTGTAATTGGCAGCTTACCGGGGATAATAGGCAGTTATATGGCCAATGAAACCATCAAACTAATTTGTGGTTTTGGCGAAGTGCTATCAGGTAAATTACTCATTCTTAATGTGCTCGACAATTCTTCATTGATCCTTAATATAGGAAAAAGTGTAAACGCCATTGACTCTAATTCAACCTCTGATAAGAAATTTGAGTCGGTTTATGAATCAGTTGCTTCGGTTCCTGCTAAAAAAGACTATGAGGAAATAAACCTGGAAGCATTTGAACATTTAAAAGAAAAAGATTCTTCTCTGTTTTTAATTGATGTGCGAGAGGATTTTGAATTTGATGAATACAATATCGGTGGATATAATTTCCCATTATATGAGCTTAATGATCATTTGCATTCAATCCCTGACGATAAAAAAATTGTGCTTTGCTGCACCAGTGGCTTAAGAAGTAAAATTGCGTATAACTTGCTAAAAACAAGAACAGATGCTCAGATCTATATTCTGAGCCTTAATAAATAAAATAATTTTTATTTCAATATTTCAACCACTATATATTCTTTTCTATATAGACTTGCAGTGTAGATCTACAATCTTAAATAACTCATAAAAAAACTCAAAAAGTTCAAAATGAAAAAACAGATTGCAAATAAAAACAGTGCAAGTAAGAATCAGGTACCGGTTAAAAAGGTTCACGACAAAACAGGACCAAAGAAATTCAAAATTCTTGAGTTAACGAATAATCTGACTCATAGTGCGTATAAGGCTATGAGAAGAGAGCTTCCGAAGAGAATTGGCAAGTGTATTAATACATTAGACAATTACAGTTATATATCTATAGACTCAAAGGAAGACATCCCTTACCATGTTGCACTCGAAATTGAAAAGTATTTTTGCATACAGCCGGGCTCACTTAGCAATTTACCCATTCAGTAATGCTACCTTTGCAGTTCATAAGCAAATACAATCATTTCCGGTTTATCGGAAATGATTCAACATAGTGACCATGATAGCAATAGGACAATACAACGATTTAAGAATAATAAACAAAACAGAAGCCGGCCTTATTTTAACCGAGGGAGATAAAGAAGTATTACTTCCTTATAATGATGTTCCAAAGAACGCCGAAATAGGCGATAACATAACAGTATTCGTTTATGTTCATAAAGATGGCAGGTTAATGGGTACAACTAAAAAGCCTTTGGCATGTGTCGGAGATTTTGCTTATCTAACGGTTGTTGACGACAGCGAAGACGGCGCCTTTATGGATTTGGGTCTTGATAAAGATATATATGTTCCTAAAAGAGAGCAGAAACGGCCGATGTTTAAAGGAGATCGCCATGTAGTTTATGTTTTTCTTGATGAAAGTAATGACCGTATGGTTGCTTCTTCCAGGCTAACCAACTTTGTTGAGGAGGAAGATATAGATTTAGAAGAGGGTGATGAAGTGAGTTTACTTATAGTAGACCGTTCTGATCTTGGATATAATGCAATAGTTGATAATAAGTATATCGGGTTGTTGTATACTAACGAATTGTTTGATGTACTTAATCCTGGTGAACTAAGAAAAGGCTGGATCAAAAAGATCCGTGTTGAAGGCAAGATCGACTTAAGTCTGCAGCCTATGGGCTATGGCCATATTCTTGACACAAAGGACAGCGTTCTGGAAGAATTAAAAGAAAGTGGTGGTGTAATTGCTTTAGGCGACAAAAGCACTCCTGAAGAAATATATGCACGATTTAAGATCAGCAAAAATGCATTTAAGAAGGTAATTGGCGGGTTATATAAAGACCGCTTGATTACCATTTCAGATCATGAAATAAAGATACTGATCGATCACGAAGCAGAGTAAAATAAAAAGGCCATTTGAATTGAATGGCCTTTTTATTTTAAAAGTTAAATCCTATTGAAAAATACGGCATTGTTGCCTCTCTGGAGAATCCCAGTGTTGCCTGTATCAAAAGGACTTCGCCAGGGAGCACATACAAGCCGCCGCCATAGCCATGGTGCCATCTTGCAGAAGATTCTCCTTTTTCCCATACCCTACCTACATCATTAAAGCCAATCATCCCAACGGTTCCTGGAACCAGATATGAAGTGAAATTAAAGAGTTTTAACCTCATATCAAGGTTATGGTAAGCCATAGTAGTCCCGGTAAATCTTTTGCTGTTAAAACCTCTTAAACTATTTACACCGCCTATCTGCATATGCTGGAAA
>CAMLEX010000695.1 GCA_946479055.1 uncultured Bacteroidota bacterium
GTCAAGCAAGAGAAGTTCAGGCCCAGCGTAAGTTTCAAGCAATTGAACCTGGTTTTTTCCACCAAATTAAAATCTACCTGAAACAAACCCTGTTAATGAAAGGCGAATTGAATTTTCATCTGTCTATTTTTTATTTTATTTTGGCCAGATGGAACTTTCCACGACAAAATTTTCATTGTTCTGTGTTATAACGAAAATTGTGTCATAGTTTTCATTATATATCATCAGGGCTCAATCCATCGGTTGGAAGAATTTTTTGAAAAAGAATTTGTACGGTTTTCCTGCAGCTATTGACAAACCAAACGGAGTAATGATGGCCGGCCCTATGTATTCCACCTCAATGAAAATATCTGTCCTCTCTCCTTTTATTCTTTCGGCCGAAATGGAAACAGGGAATTCGCCTTTCAATAACGAAAGATTTCTAAGACCTTTAAAACTTTTGATTACCCATTTGCCTTTGGGCCCCAGCAGCTCAAATTTCATTAAACCTGAAGTATCAGTTGGATTTGTATACCAGATGATGGGTGAACGGAAATCATAAGGCCCCCATTCAGTAATTAGAATATTTTTTCTTCCCACCAAATAACCATTTCCTTTAAATGGATCATTGGGTTTGGCAATTACAGGAATTGCAAGATCCGGTTCTGTTGACAATTTTTCTATTAACTCATAATTAATGGCAGTATCAAGACCAGTAACGGTTGAATCCATTTCATAGATCACATCACTCCCGGCAATAGTATTGCTAACTACATTCAGGTTTTCAGTGTGGTTTACATTAAATACAGTCGGGTTGCCATTAAAACTATTGGCTACTATATCATAATCCCTGCTTTTTGTGTCCCTGTATTTGGCATAGCCCCAATCAGCAGGTTGTTCCTTTCTTGTCCAAAGCCTGATAGCCTCCTTATCTTTTGAAAAAAGGTTAAAAGCAATTTTGTTCTGCTGGCCATGCTCAATTGCAATGGCGATTCTATTATTGCGGAAACTATTATTACTGATCATAGACTCAAAACTATAACCGCCCCAGATGCCATAATCACATTCAAAAATGCGATTATTAGAAATAGTATTCTTACTGAATGTCACTTCTACCCCATTAGTTGGTGCATAAGAAAAATCATTTCCAATGATCATGTTATCATTACATCCGCCTTTACCTGTTTCCATCGTTGTTTGTCCTGCCCATAGAAAAAAACCATCCCCACCATGTGTTACATTGTTTTTATAAAATAGATTATTGCTGCTTTGTTCATATACCAGTATCCCTGCGCTATCCTGCCCCCTGTTATATACTCCATGACTATAACCCCGGACATTAAAAATAACCCGGTTATACATTACCCTATTGCCACTGCTGCGATACATACCAATGCCAATACCCGAATTGAAAGAAAAATCATTGTTATAGATCATTCCATCATTACATTCTGTCATCATCAATGCATTTTGTCCTCCGGTGACTTTACAATTTTTAATAGTAACGAAATTGCAATCCCGCAAATACATAGCTGCCCCATATCTTAGCCATTCATCTTTCTCATTTTGATGGTAACTCATCCAGTCGGAATTATCTTCCTTCTCCTGCGTGCTATTCAGATGCTGGCGGTAATTATAGCTGAAATCACAATTTTCCAATATTAATCGCTCTGTATTCCTGGCCAGTAGCGCCACTTTGTATCCCCTTACTTTCAGGTTTTTGATGGTTACGTTCTTACTGTTTTTAATTATAATGGCAATACCAAAGAACTCATCCGGGTTAATTTTCTTATTGCTTCCTTTCAATTCCGCATTATTGAAATCTAGTGTAATATCATTTCCCTCAATAGTGATCAAAGAGCCTTCAGTATTTGCCGTTGCATCTATCCTGTAAACAGCTTTTTTAATCTTCATTGATTTTGTAATCTTCATTCCACTGGTCAATGTCTTCTCTCCCCGTGGTTGCGGGACTTGGGCATAAAGACAAGCAGGAATAACAAACATTAGTGAAAGAATTAATACTCCTTTGAACATTGGCAGAATTTTCGTACTGTGATTATATAATACCGGAAGATACAACAAGAGGAGTAACCGGAATAGAGGGTAAATTTGAACCGGCTATAGAAGTATATTAAGCGAAGAATAGATAACTCCAATTTATATCAAAAAAAAGGACCCAAGAGTGAGTCCTTAACCTTTAACTTCTTTGCTTTTCATAAAATGGCTATCATAGCCTTAATCTCAGGATTTTTAAAAACGGAGTGAGTTCCGAGGCTTTTTTTAGCAAAGAAGGTGCCATCTTTCAAAAAGATGGTTGACTTAAATTAAGTATTTAATAAGTTACTCATCAAAAAGCAAGAACCCCACTCAGAGTGGGGTTCTTTTATTTTATTCTAATATCCTTTCTTATTTTATGCACTCACCTTACCCTTCACCTTCGCTATCACCTCTTCAGCGATATTGTTTGGTGCAGGATTGTAATGAGAGAACTCCATGGTAGACGATGCACGGCCGGAGCTCAATGAACGAAGCTGGGTTACATAACCAAACATTTCGCTCAACGGTACTTTAGCTTTGATAACTTCCGCACCAGCTCTTGTATCCATACCTTCCATCATACCACGGCGACGGTTAAGGTCACCTGTAACATCACCCATGTACTGTGCAGGTGTAATCACTTCTACTTTCATGATCGGCTCCAGCAAAACAGGTTTTGCTTTTCTTGCCGCCTCACGGAAACCTTGTTTGGCACAAAGCTCGAAAGACATAGCATCGGAGTCAACAGCGTGGAAGCTACCGTCAAATACACGGATCTTCATATTGTCAACAGGATAGCTGGCCAGCACACCCGTAGTCATTGATTGCTCAAATCCTTTTTGGATAGCAGGAACAAACTCACGGGGAATAGATCCACCGAACAGGTCATTCACAAACTGGTAATGCTTATCAGGATTCTCTGCTTTCCATTCCGCATCTACAGGACCCAGGCTAAACTGGATGTCGGCGAATTTACCACGACCACCGGTTTGTTTTTTCAATGTCTCACGATGTTCAATAGTAGCATTGAATGCTTCTTTATAAGCCACCTGAGGTGCACCCTGGTTTACTTCTACTTTAAACTCACGACGCATACGATCAATAATGATCTCCAGGTGAAGCTCACCCATTCCACGAAGGATGGTTTGACCGGTATCCTCATCGGTGTTTACACGAAGCGTAGGATCTTCTTCTACCAATTTAGCGATAGCCATACCCATTTTATCTACGTCAGCCTGCGTCTTTGGCTCTACCGCAATAGCAATAACCGG
>CAMLEX010000696.1 GCA_946479055.1 uncultured Bacteroidota bacterium
TTATACCGGCATTGGTAGAAAAATTAATTGATGATGGAATCAAAGGAGTTTTTATATGCGGCACCAATGGCGAAGGACCTAACCTGACCATTGAAGAACGAATGTTAATAGCGGAAGAATATGCAAGAGTAGTAAATAAGCGTATTCTTTTACTGGTACATGTAGGACACTCTTCCATAATGGAATCGCGGAAGCTCGCAGCTCATGCAGAAAAGATAGGAGCTGATGCTATCTCATCTGTATCCGCTTTTTATTTCAAACCTAATTCGGTTGATAACATGGTAACCAGCATGGCGGAGATCGCATCGGCTGCACCCAATACACCATTCTATTATTATCATATTCCTGCATTGACCGGTATTTCAATAGATATGATCGAGTTTCTAAAACTAAGTGAACAAAGAATTCCTACACTGGCGGGTATAAAATATACGGCATCCACATTGCATGAATACCAGGCTTGTTTGAATTACAAAAAAGGAAAGTATGACATCCTGTTTGGTTATGATGAAATGTTATTAGGCGCATTAGCAGTCGGAGCAAAAGCTGCGATCGGTAGTACCTATACGTTTGCTGCTTCTGTATATCTTGACATATTGGAGCATTTCAAAAACGGCCGTATTGAAAAGGCTCAGGAAATGCAATATAATTCTATCAGAATGATTCAGTGCCTGGGGAAATATTCTCCGATTCCTACACAGAAAGCTATTCTGAAAATAATGGGAATGGATCTTGGCCCCTGTCGTTTGCCTTTAGCAACATTAACTGAGCAGCAGATAAGTGACTTGAAAAACAATTTGGAAGAAGTTGATTTTTTTACAACACTTGAAAAGCTATCCTTAAAAAAGATTGGTGAAACAAATGGTGTAATGAGATAAATACCGCTGAGCAGAATAATAAATCATCATTAATAAATGTTTGCCAATATGAAACGGCCATGATAAAATTTTCATTATAACACACAGGGCAATGAAAATTTTATCATTGGTAAGTTCCATCCCGAATCAAGTCCGGGACAAGTTCTGGCCAAAATAAAATAAAAAATAAGCAGATGAAATTGAAATCTTTACCTGTACTATTGCTCTTGATGATAGGTATCATGAATTCATGTAAAAAAGATAAGGACGATACGGTCAACACCATTATTCAACCTGTTTTTGAAGCAGACCGCCAGGAAATAAGTTCTGGAGATAGCGTAGTTTTTAAGGATTTGTCGGAAGGTTATGTAACTAAATGGAAATGGACATTCGACGGAGGAACTCCGGCTATTTCTAATTTGTCTAAACCAACCGTGGTATATACTACTCCCGGTATTTACGAAGTGACCGTGGAATTAAGTAATGCTGCTAACGAGGCTGTATTGACAAAAAAAGATTATATCCGTGTTGATTATAACCAGGTACAGGCCAACTTTAATGCTTCAGCAACTGTTGCTTTCATTGGGGACATCATTACGTTTAAAGATTCCAGCAGCGGTGGACCCGCCACCTGGCATTGGGAATTTGTTCCGGTAAGTGGAGGTACTACATTAACCTCTGTTGAGCAAAACCCTTCACTGGCTTTTACAGATACCGGTCATTATACTATTTCATTAACGGCATCCAATCCTTCCTATTCAAATAAAATAACAAAAACTAATTTCATTCATATCATTGACCCCAATGCAGTAAGCGCCGATTTTTCAAGTACAGAAACAGCTACGTATGCAGGTGGCAACATTGCATTTACCGATAAGTCATTAGGTCTTGTTACCAATTGGAATTGGAATATTGAAGGTCCTGTTACGCTTACTTCGCAGGTGCAAAATCCGGTGATAAATTTTACTACACCCGGCCGTTACAAAGTAAGTCTTACGGCCTCCAATACCAGTGCAACTATTACCAAATCTGTAGATAATTATATAGTAGTGATTCCGGGTAATGATCTCGCCGCCTTCTTTCCCTTTAATGGAACTATAAACGATGCAGGACCAAATGCCATCAGTACAAACTCATTGGGTGCGGGTATCAGTTTTTCCAATGCGGACAGGTTGGCGCAGCCGGGAAATACAGGTACTTTCAATGGAGCTACCGGTGTAATGGTAGCCGATCACAGTGCGTTGAATTTTGGCACCGAAAATTTCACGGTATCCTGTTGGGTAAAAACAGGAAATACCGGCAAGATGATGGTTTGGCAGGAATCGGGTAAGAATGGTTCCGGCGACAACCAGGCATGGTTGCGCATGGGTGATAATGCAACTGACCGTCGCTTGAGATTCACCATCGAAGATGGCAGCGGGTCGTCGATCATCAATATTGGAGCAGCGGGATTTTTGGCCGACAATCAATGGCATCATGTGGTTGCTGTAAGAGATGGTCTGCTGACTGCAGTTTATGTGGATGGTGTACAAATAACCAGTCGTACTACCGGCAACCTGAAAAATGTTTCCAATAGCCAGGGATTCAAAATAGGTGTACAGGAAGGTGCCACATCCAATTCTTCCTTCTTCGACGGAGAGATCGATGATTTCATTCTTTACAAAAAAGCGTTGAGTGCAGATGAAATTCTTGCACTGTATAATTTATAAGCCGGTTAACTGAAATTCTTTGATGTTGTTATTGAAAAAAATATCGATCATTTTAAATATCATTTTTTTGATGACTGTGAAAACCATGGAAGCTCAGCCCGTGCCGGCAAAAGAAAAACTTTTTAGCTGGGACACTTTACCTTCATTGCCGGATACTATTGGTTTTGCAGGTTCCTTTGCAGGTGTAGCTGATGATGTACTGATCGTTGCCGGCGGCAGTAATTTTCCAGGTGGTGGTGCACCCTGGAACGGTGCCACTAAACAATGGTATGATAAAGTCTTTGTACTGGAAAAACCATCAGGGAAATGGAAACACGCCGGAAAACTTCCCGCTCCCTTGGGCTATGGTGTTTCTGTATCCACGCAACAAGGTTTGTTGTTAATAGGAGGAAGTAATGCATCGGGACATTCCAGGGAAGTAATACTGCTGCATTATCGAAAGGGAAAAGTAGTAATCGAAAATTTTCCTTCATTGCCGTTTGTATTGGCCAATTCCTGTGGTGCACTCGTCGGTAATAAAATATTTATTGCCGGAGGATTATCAACACCTTCCTCAACATCAACCGAAAAAGTATTTCTATCATTTGACCTGGACGCAAAAAACAGGTATTGGAAACTATTACCAGCCTGGCCGGGCCCTTCCCGCAAGCTGAGTGTAGCAGGTGTCTATAAAGATTGTTTTTTCATTTTTAGCGGAACGCAGCTGATAGAAGGCAAA
>CAMLEX010000697.1 GCA_946479055.1 uncultured Bacteroidota bacterium
ATTTCCTGTCCTCATCTCATTTACACCGGGTAGGAATTTACCCGTAATACATTTGTGCGGGTTAAAAAAAATTTATGATAAGAATTACATTAATAGCAGGTATAGCCATGATGATAACCATTTCCGCCATGGCGCAATTTCCTGTGACAGGAAATGGAAAACAAGTCCAGCAGGCTCCGGCCATGGGTCATATCTATGGAAAAATAACGGATACTACAGGTGCTTCTCTTACTGACGCTTCTGTTTTATTGCTGCAAAGCCGCTTTGATACCGTTACTAAAAAAACAAAAGAAGTTTTACTAAAAGGTACTACAACCAAAAATAATGGAGAGTTCAGCTTTAGTGAATTACCGGTGTTTGGACAGTTGAAATTAAAAATTTCAGCCACAGGTTACAAACCTTACGAACAAGCCGTTTCCTTTCAAATGAAAATGGATGCTGGTACTATGCCAAAAGGTGGTAATGATCCCGCCCAGGCTATGGCGGCTATCAGTACTATGGCGGGTGCCTTTGAAAAAGACCTTGGCAATATCAAACTCGAAACAGACACCAAACAATTGCAAAATATTACTGTAGTTTCCTCTAACCCTTCGATGAAATTGGATATTGATAAAAAAGTTTTTAACGTAGATAAAAATATTGTCAGCGCTGGTGGAACTGCATTAGATGTCATGCGAAATGTTCCTTCTGTACAGGTGGATATTGATGGAAATGTGACGCTGAGAAACGCATCACCCCAAATTTATATTGAAGGCCGTCCTACTACACTGACGCTGGATCAGATACCGGCCGATGCCATTGAAAGCGTGGAAGTGATCACTAACCCATCGGCTAAATACGATGCATCAGGTGGTAATGCCGGGATATTAAATATTGTATTAAAGAAAAATAAAAAAACCGGTTATAACGGCAACCTGCGTGCAGGAGTTGATAAACGCGGCGCCATTAATGGTGGTGGTGATTTTAATGTACGCCAGGGAAAATTTAACTTTACTGCCAGTACAATGATCAACCAGAATAAATCAAGAACCAGCGGTACAACAGAAAGGCTGAATTTATTTGAAGAGCCACAGACTTCAATTTTTCAAACCAATAAAAACAGGACTTCCGGTGGTTTTATGTTTGGACGCCTGGGCCTTGATTATTTTATGACCAATCGTACCACCTTATCTGTGGCAGGTATTAAAGTGCATGGCGAATTCAAACCCAATGAAACTATCAATATCAATACCGATAGTTTATTCAGCAGTGGTAAGATCAGTAGCTACAGCCAACGCATATCAACAGGTAAAAGAGAATTTAATGCAAATGGCCTGCAATTGGGGATGAAGCATCTTTTCCCTAAAGCAGGTGAAGAACTGACAGCCGACCTGAACTATTTCTCCGGAAAGAATGAAGGAAGCAGTTTGTATGTAACGGATTATTATGCCAATGCTGGTGGTAGTAAAACCGGTGATTATCAGCAACAATTGCTGAACAACGGAACTAATAAATTTTTAACCATTCAAACGGATTATGTAAAACCTTTTAAAAATATAAAATTGGAAACCGGTTTGCGGGCTCAACTACGTAAACTGACAAATATCAATGACAATTATGTTTTTGATCCGGGTACCAACCAGTTTGAACTGATCACTTCCGCCACCAGCAATTATAACAATAATGACAATGTATATGCAGCTTATGTTTCAGTAACCGGTAGCAAAAAAGATTTTGGTTATAAACTGGGAGTAAGAGCTGAGAGTTCTGAATACACTGGCACCTTACTGGGCAATAACAGTAAATTCAAAAACAATTATCCGGTAAGCCTTTTTCCTTCCCTGTTTCTAAGCCAGAAATTTAACAATAAACAGGAATTGCAGTTCAGTGTAACCCGCAGAATAAACCGTCCCAATTTTTTCCAACTGATTCCTTTTGTTGACTACACTGACAATCTCAACATTACAAAAGGTAACCCGGATCTGAAACCCGAGTTTACCCAATCGTATGAAATGTCGTATTCAAAAACATTTGTAAAGAACAATACTTTCCTTGCATCTGTTTATTATAAGAAGACAACAGATCTTATTACCCGATACCAGGATAAAGACATCCACCCTATTACCGGTGATGAAATCCTGGTAAACACTTTTATTAATGCCAACTCAAGCCAGGCGTATGGGTCGGAATTCACTTCCGTTAATTATCTTACCAAATGGTGGGACATCAGCACCAACCTGAACTTGTATAATTCAAAGATCAATACCAATAATATTACAGGTATATCCCAGGATGGAATGTGGAGCTGGTTTGGAAAATTCAACAGTAATTTTAAGCTACCAGCTAAGTTCACCATGCAGCTATCTGCTACCTATCAATCAAAAACCAATTTACCGGTTAACAATAATACAGGTGGGCCGGGCGGAGGCGGTCCACCAATGGGAGCTGCTCAAAGCTCTTCCCAGGGATACATAAAACCATCCTACGGAGTTGACCTGGCTGTGAAGAAAAGTTTCCTGAAAAATGATGCCGCCTCTATCACCTTGAGCATGAGTGATATTTTCAAAACGAGGACTTCAGAACAATATTCCTACAGCGAATACTTTACACAAACTTACAGCCGGCTGAGGGATCCGCAGATGTTTCGCTTGAATTTTGCCTATCGGTTTGGCAAAATAGATATGTCCTTATTCAAAAGAAAAAATACAAAGCAGGATATGCAGGGAGCTACGGAAGGTATGCAGTAAAAAAAATAAAATGGGGCATTTAAAAGTGCCCTGTTTTATTTGAATGGACAGTTCCTTTTTTATCAACCATTTTTTAGATCGAACACCGGTCATCCGAACATACAAACTATTGAGACTTCAGAAGTGTATGGGCCGATTTTCTCCTTCATTTGGGCAATGACCCTGATTAAGGTATTTTTGCAGGCTCAGATTGTATTGTACCTGTTTATATTAAACAGGCAATTCAGTTTGAATAAAGACTGTAAAGACGATTTCAAAATGACAGATTTTAAAAGATATTTAGTTACCGCCGCCCTCCCCTATGCCAATGGCCCGGTTCATATTGGTCACCTGGCAGGTTGTTATATTCCTTCCGATATTTATGTACGGTTCCTGCGGGCACAAAAAAAAGATGTAAAATTTGTTGGTGGCAGTGATGAACACGGTGTTCCAATCACAATCAGGGCCATGAAAGAAGGGATAACGCCGCAACAGGTAGTGGATAAATACCATGCTCTCATCAAAGAAAGTTTTGACAAAATGGGTATCTCCTTTGATATCTATTCAAGAACATCCAA
>CAMLEX010000698.1 GCA_946479055.1 uncultured Bacteroidota bacterium
GCCGTTTGAGTCAGTAGTTTGCCTTCCTCTTAAAAAATGTACTGCTGTGTAATTCACAGACTGCATTCCTGTACCGCCATATTCAGAGTAATATCCATCTTTATCGCAATGCCAGATATCAACGATGGCGCCTGCAAGAGCTGCACAACTACCATTCGTATTCTTAATAGTAATCTTGATAGTGAATGCAACCCCGGTTCTATCATATTTTATATCAGATCTCACCAATGATGAAGGTGTGATAGTAGGAAATGGACCTGCTGTTTCAGAAGATGACACCGTGCAGCTTCCCGATCCGGTATCAGTTCCTGTATCTGTATCGCTGCCGTCAAGTAAATCGTCTTTTTTACAAGCCTGCAGGATTAACGGAACTGATGTAGCCCCTATCAGAAATTGTTTAAGGAATTTTTTTCTTGACTGTTCCATGCGTTTAATCTTTAATTTATAAATGTGGGTTACTGATTGTGAATTAAAATTTGCATTTCTTCTGTCACTTACCAATAATTATGGACCAATAGCCATTTTGTACCGATAAGTCTTTTTTTGATTATTAAAAAGCAGGCCTAAAACGGATGGCCTGCTTTTAATCAGCATTGGACATTTCATCTTTTCTAGAACATCGCTGATTTCTTAACCATTAACCTGTTTATGTAACGCAATCTTCACTGTGACATATATAATGTATCGGTATTCAATCAATTTGTGTCGGTAAATGAATTTAGAAAAACTAATACCTGATAACAGGACAATCCAGCATATTCTTTTTTCCTAACCGATATACTACACCGATAGTATGACTATAGTAATGATCATTCTTTGAGGAATTAGCCGCTTTGCTAAAACCATCGAGATAATCAGTAGATGTAAAACGATAAGATGTCTCTGCGCTGATTCCAATTTTATCTGATAAATAATATCTCGCTCCTATACCAACCGGAAAAATCAACAAACCTTTCGGCAATGAACGTTGAGCATCAGTTGCCAGGCCTGTTATTACTTCCGACTCAGCTCCAAAATATTCACTATTGAAGTTGCTCCAATCCCTTTTTATTTTCAGAAAACTATAGCCAACACCTCCAAAGAGATAGGGCGAAAACCCTTTGCTGGTATAATTCCTGCCTAATACATTCCACTCGGCTATGCCTGAAATTTCTGCAACCGGCGTACGAAAATTAAAATTGCGTTGTTGCCTGTATGCAGGATTATTGTATTTAGCATCATCACCTTTTAATGCGCCAAAAGCAAGATTGCCTCTTACTGAAAAGGAAGGACTAAAAAGTTTTGCCGCAAATAAGTTTATTACCGGCTTCAATGTTTTATAAGAACCGATCGATGATGGGGTAAGATCGCCCTGGTAAATGAAAGCCCCCGCCCCTACTCCAAATTGAAACTTCGGTACATTGATCTGTGCATGACTTTCCAGGTTTGCACAATATAGTAATAGCATTAAACAGACTGCTCTTCTGAAAAAAATAGCCATTGGGTTTTGATTTTAGATTAGGAATTAAATGATCAGAAGCAGGAAGTGTTTGAAGCGGATAAGGAATAATGGTCAAACCTATTATCATTGTTTAACGCAGAAAATGTTTATTCATTTTTTATCGCATTGTTAAATAAATGCTGCAAAAATGAATAATCAGTAAATCGTTTGGAAAGTACCGGTGAGTACGCTCTTTGTATCGATGTATCAATAAAGAAGAATTATTTCTTCTTCCACTCTTTGATGAAATGAATATAGCTATCGCTGACAGGTATCTCTGTTGAAGAAGCCAGTTTCACCTTTCGGTTTAAAACGGAATTAACCTTATCTACGGCTATTATATAACTACGGTGTATTCTTTTGAATTTTTCAGCAGGCAACTTTTCCAATACTTTTTTTAAAGGCATCAGGGTAAGTATGGCCTTTGTATCAATAAGATGTATTTTGATATAATCTTCCAGGCTCTCAATGTATTCTATCTCATTCAGCGGAATTTTGATCAATCTATACTCAGAATAAACAAACAGATTTTCGGTGGCTTGATTCTCTGCTTTGTTTTTATACCCTGCATATTCAATGGCTTTACTGACGGCTTTAGAAAAACGTTCAAAAGAAATCGGTTTCAATAAATAATCAATGGCATCGAGCTCAAAACCGTCAATGGCAAATTTTTTATGGGCCGTAGTAAAAATAATAATGGGTCTTTCCTCCAGTGAACGAACCAGGTCAAGACCGGTTATATCGGGCATATTAATATCAACGAACAGGATATCGACAGGCGTGCTTCGTATAAACTCAGCTCCGGATATGGCATCGTCAAACGTATGCAGCAGTTCCAGCTCAAGAAACTTAGCTGTATAGTTTTTGATCAGCTCAAGAGCTAATGGTTCATCATCTATTGCAACACATTTCAGAAGCATATGAGTTTGAATTAAATGCAAGTTAAACCTGTAAAATCAATAATACCGTGTAGTTCCCGTTTTCAGCTTTTATAGACAACTCAAATTTGCCGGAATATAAATGTTCCAACCGCTGCTTTGTATTATCAATGCCTATGCCGGTACTTTCTGCATGTCGCTGGGTTTCGTATAGTTTATTCTGGCAAAAAAAACGGATCATATCATCTGTAACCGACAGTTGAATATCTATATCAGAAGGTTCATGTTTACTAATACCGTATTTAAATACATTTTCAATAAATGTCATCAGTATCAGTGGTGCGATCTTTTTAACGGCTATTTTGCCAGATACCAGGAAACCCACATTCATTTTGTCACCCAATCTCAAACGTTGCAGGTCAATATAATCGCTGATAAAGGCGACCTCATTTTCCAACGGAACATATTCTTCCCTGACATCATCCGTTACATACCTCATGATATTGGAAAGCTTCATGATGCTTTCGGCAGTATGATCACTTTTAACCGCAGCCAGCGAATAAATATTATTGAGGGTGTTGAATAGAAAATGCGGATTGATTTGTGCTTTTAAAAAAGATAATTCCGCATTAGCCCTATCCGCTTCGGCCTGTAGTGCCCGTTGTTCTGCATAGCGCAACCGTTGCCGGATCTGTATCGTCAGGCTCATTGCCAGTACCATGATAAACAGGAATATGCTTACTACATCAACTTTTGGTGATCTCCGACCCCCCATTTCTCCGGGTTCCGGAGGATTGCCGGGTGGCTTAAAAGGTGGTGGTTCCATGAAATTTTCCGGCGGAGGCCCCGGACGAAGAAGAACTGCCTCAGTATCAGGATTGCGGCTATCTACCAACCGATCAAATGGTTGCAATATCCAGA
>CAMLEX010000699.1 GCA_946479055.1 uncultured Bacteroidota bacterium
AAAAAGATGGCTCTATGAAAGCTACTACTACTTTAGAGAGTGGCAGAACTTATCAATACCGTTATTTATTGAACGATGGCCGCTGGGTCAATGACCATAAAGCGGACAATTATGTACATATCTCCGGTTACCAGGTTGAGAATTGTGTGATTTCTGTTCCTGATGAAGCGGAAGTGAACACAGAAGCAGTAGCTAAACCTGCAAAAGCTGTTAAAGAAAAAAAGACTGCAAAAAAAGAGGGAAAGCCTGCGCCAACGCCCGATGATCTGACTAAAGTAGAAGGGATCGGTAAAAAGATCGCTGCTCTTTTAGCTGCAGAAAACATCCTGACTTTCAAGGATCTTTCGAAGATATCTGTAAAAAAATTAAAAGGTATTCTTGAAGCAGCGGGAAGCAAATTCCAGGTTCATGATCCGGCAAGCTGGCCAAAACAAGCTAAGCTGGCGGCTGCTGCTAAATGGGAAGAACTGGAAGAATTACAAAAAGAATTGATCGGCGGAAAGTAATCCCCATTTTATTATATCAATTTTAATAACCAGGTGGTTCGGGTTTTATGACCGGAGCTTCCTGTTTATTTTTATGTATTGCCCGCTGGTAAATTTTTCCAGGCGGAGAGTAATTATTTACGATTACAATAATTTTTCATCTCAGGCAGGTTCTGCATCCAATGCTTTGATCTGCTTTTTATAGGCCGACGGAAGTATGATTGCTTTTAATAATCCATCCAATTTTATATTGCGGCTTAGTTTGTAGGTAATAAGCAGGGGAGTGATCCAGTTTATTTTTCCCAGGTTTAATAAGTCATTTACATGTTCCGGCACTACCAGTTTCTGCGATTCTTTTAGTATCAGGTATCGTATTCCGCCTAAATGTTTCCGGTATTGTTTGTAAAGATCAATCGTGTAATCGCTTTTTACAAGATCCTGGTGCAGGTGTTCATTGCGCATATTCAGCCATTCATTATAATTAGTGGGTAGATTTTTTAAACCCATTCTTGAGCCCATTCGGAAAAACACATCGAATAATTCTTCTTTTTCCGGTTCGGTTAATTTTCTTTCTAATAATTCAAAAGAAGCCAATGAATAATGGATCAGCATGAACAATACATCACGGTAGGCCCAATCAGGTATTTGTGCGCCGCGGTTGGTTTCAACAGCTTTATGGATCGAAATAATTTTATCAATGGCCTTCTCCGCTTTTTCTTTTTCAGAAAAAACAATTTCCCTGGCATACATAACGGTTGAGAATAATCTTCCTAATGGATCAGCGGGAAGCCTGCCTGTAAAATATAACCAGTCTACTGCTTTGTTTAAAGCAAACTCAGCTGAAGCACCGGTAAATACAAAAAGTATGGTATCACTCTTGCCCCAGATCTTTCTTACAATGGATTGCTTGTCAACAAAGAATTCCATAGGCTAAATATAAATAATAGTAAACACACATGGAGTTAATCCCTCGAAGGTTTTATGCGGGAAAATACAAACACAGTTAACGGAACCCCCAAATGGGTTCAATACAATTTCACAATGAATAGTTTTCATCAAATATTAATCCCTGAAGAAATTATTTTAAGACGATCCCCTGGTTCCTAACATATTCAACCTTTTCGGGTTGCTTGCCAATTATTTATTTGTCTCCGGGTTCGCCCGGGGCTCGTCATATTTAATCCGCCGAAGGAGGATTAAAAATTTTCATTCCCTTCGGTGGATTGGGTTAACCTATATTTCAAAAAAAGAATCAGTTAATTTATACATTGCTTTTGTTTACCCGATTATGAATAGTTTTGCAGATTAATTTACCTGATTTTGAGTGCAACCGTTTTTTTGTTTACGCCCCCGTTTACGCAGCTGAATACACCATATCCCGCTACGGCCTACCTGAAAGGTTTTCTGAACACTAAAAATATTTCTTCTTTTCAAGCCGACCTGGGCATTGAAGCTACCATTGCTATTTTTTCAAAACAGGGATTGATAAAACTCTTTGCTCATATTGAGAACTCACTACAGTCTCTTTCCAAAAAGGACGAGATCGGCATATCTGAAAATGCAACCCGCATTATTGCATTGAAAGATGATTATATCCAAACCATTGATGATGTTATACTTTTTCTGCAGGGCAAAAATCCAACACTGGCTCATTTGATCTGCAAAAGAGATTTTTTACCTGAAGCATCCCGATTTGTACAAATAGATGATCTCACCTGGGCTTTTGGCTCAATGGGCATTTTGGATAAGGCCAAACATTTAGCCACCATGTACCTTGAAGATCTGTCGGACCTCATTAAAGAATGTGTAGACGATCATTTTGGTTTCAGCCGTTATGCTGAACGTCTGGGCAGATCCGCCAATAGTTTTGATGAACTATATGAAAGCTTGCAACACCCTTATACTTATATCGATGAAATACTGATTGACATTCTTAAAAAACGAATGGCAGAAGTGCAGCCAAAGCTTGTTGCCATTTCTGTTCCTTTTCCGGGAAATCTATATGCTTCATTTCGTTGCGGGCAATGGATAAAAATAAATTACCCTAATATAAAAGTGGTAATGGGTGGCGGCTTTGCTAATACGGAGTTACGTTCCTTATCCGATACCCGTGTATTCGAATTCTTTGATTTCATTACGTTGGATGATGGTGAAGCTCCGATCGAAACATTGGTTGCGCATGTAGAAGGCACAAAACCAACCGATGAATTAAAAAGGACATTTACATTGGTTGATAATAAAGTTACTTATATCAACAACAAAGCCTGCGCTGATTATAAACAGGGCGAAGTAGGCACACCTGATTACGATGACCTGTTATTGGATAAATATATTTCAGCTATTGAGGTGGTCAATCCCATGCACCGTATGTGGAGTGATGGCCGCTGGAACAAGCTCACCATGGCACATGGTTGTTATTGGGGCAAATGTACTTTTTGTGATATTTCATTGGACTATATAAAACTATATGAACCCATTGCGGCTTCGCTGCTTTGCGACCGCATGGAAGAAATAATAAAAAAGACATGCCAAAATGGTTTTCATTTTGTAGACGAAGCGGCGCCACCTGCGTTGATGCGGGCACTTGCTCTTGAAATATTGAGAAGAAAAATGACCGTTAGCTGGTGGACAAATGTACGTTTTGAAAAAAGCTTTACCCGTGATCTTTGTTTATTACTGAAAGCATCCGGTTGTATAGCTGTATCCGGTGGGCTGGAAGTGGCATCAGACAGGCTTTTGGCATTGATACAAAAAGGGATCACTGTGGCCCAGGTAGCCAGGGTCAATAAACA
>CAMLEX010000700.1 GCA_946479055.1 uncultured Bacteroidota bacterium
AATGGCTTCCATTGATCAGGTGTATTCTCCACAGAAGAAAAAACGGTTTGCAAAATGGGCAGATCCCAATCCTGCATATCTATCAATCCGATTTCATGATCGGTATTTTTTTTGAGCAGGTTTTGAAGATGCAGCGCTACACGCCGTGTTACACTATTGGTACGTGGACTTCCTGATATTATTTCAATTCTCATTTTTTATGTTTGATAAAGCAAAGTTATTAATTAATGTTTAAACATCAAATATTGATCCATCCCTATAAAAATCCAGGTTCTGACAGTAATTGCAGTTTTTGTCAGCTTAAAAACATTGGATATCAACCGTTGAAAACATTTTGACAGTTTGTTATACAATTGTGAAGTTGAATGGTTTAATTTCGATTACCTAAAGATAAACAATGATAAATCGAAGAAAGTTCATCGCATCATCTGTATTGAGTTCCGCGGCTGTGCTGGCAGCCAAAATGGCTGAAGCCAGTGAAGATATAGGTTCAATAAAAGGGAAAGCTATAGTTATCTCCACCTGGGATGCAGGACTAGAGGCCAATAAAGCAGCATGGAAAATATTGGGTGCAGGAGGGAGAGCCCTGGATGCAGTAGAGCAGGGGGTAATGGTGACGGAAGCCTCACAGAATTGTTGTGTAGGCTTAGGCGCTAATCCCGATCGTGATGGCTTTGTAACCTTAGATGCCTGCATTATGGATGAATTTTATAATTGCGGCAGTGTAGCATTTTTAGAAAGGATCAAACATCCTATTTCCGTAGCCCGCAGAGTGATGGAAAAAACGCCACATGTTATGTTGGTAGGGAGCGGGGCACAGCAGTTTGCTATTGCTGAAGGTTTCCCGCTGGAAGAACAAAAACTTTCCCCGGATGCGCAGAAAACATATAATGAGTGGCTCAAAAAATCAGAATATAAACCTATCATCAATATCGAGAATAAAGGCAATCATGGACCTTTTGCACCTGCGCAATTAGAATCGGGAGAATGGAACCACGATACGATAGGTATGGTAGCCATGGATGCTAAAGGAAATCTTAGCGGAAGCTGTACTACCAGTGGTATGGGATTTAAAATGCGGGGGCGTTTGGGGGATTCTCCTATTATTGGCGCCGGCTTATTTGTAGATAATGAAATAGGAGCCTGCACGGCAACCGGCCAGGGCGAGGATGTAATAAGGGTCGCTGGATCACACTCAGTCGTGGAACTGATGAGACAGGGCTTGTCGCCGGAAGCTGCTTGTAAAAAAATTATTGAAAGAATAGTAAAGATCAAAAAAGAAAAGGCAAAAGATATACAGGTAGCTTTTATTGCGATAAATAAAAAAGGCCAGGTGGGATCATTTGCCATTCATAAAGGATTTAACTATGCTGTTAAGTCAAATGAGATAGAAAAACTGGTAAATGCAAAAAGCTGGTTTTCCTGATAATTAATTTTCGAAGAGCAAAGCTCTTCCGGTAATTATCGGGATCAATTTTCAATAGGAGTATTAATGTTGATAGTTTTATAAGCTCTTGAATGAGCATTGAATAGTTTATGAAATATATTATCGAGATCGCTACTTCCGATTTTCTCACCACTAAATCTGCCGTAGTAGGTGGGGCCGACAGAATTGAACTATGTGCCAATCTTGCTGAAGGCGGAACTACTCCATCTTACGGTCATATCAAACAATGCAGGGAAGCATTTGATCTTTTGATCTACCCGATCATTCGTCCAAGAGGCGGTGATTTTTTATACAATACTGAAGAATTTGAGATCATGTTGCAGGATGTGAAATTGTGCAAACAACTGGGCTGTGATGGTGTGGTAATTGGTTTGTTGAATAGTAATGGAAGTATTGATATAAAAAGAACCGCTGCTTTAGTTGAAGCTGCTTATCCGTTGGGAGTAACTTTTCACAGGGCCTTTGACCGCTGCCGTGACCCGTTTGAAGCTATGGAGCAATTAATAGAAATCGGTTGCGAAAGGATATTGACATCAGGACAAAAACCGGCAGCACCTGAAGCAATAGAATTAATTGGCCAATTAAATAAAGCCGCTGATGAACGTATCATCATTATGCCTGGCAGTGGTGTAAGAAAAGAAAATATTAAAATGCTGGCGGAAAAAACAGGTTGTGTTGAATTTCATTCTTCACTTAGAGACAAGGTAGCAAGCACAATGGAGTTTGTGCATCCTGCTTTTGCCAACTCAGAAGAGAGCTATATGAATAATGCAATCGATGCAAACGAGGTCAAAACTTTTCGCAATGCACTATTATAGATTGCTTTTTAACAACTACATTCTTCAATAACAAGTTTACATGCGTACCATCATCTTACTTACTGCATCTAATATCTTCATGACTTTTGCCTGGTACTATCATTTAAAACATGAGGGCTGGCCTTTATGGAAAGCGATTTTGATAAGCTGGCTGATTGCATGTATTGAATACTGCCTGGCTGTACCTGCCAATCGTGTCGGTTATACCAATGGTTTCAACCTTTTTCAGCTTAAAATAATACAGGAAACAATCACTCTGCTGGTATTTGGTGTTTTTGCAGTGCTGGTAATGAAAGAAGCTTTTCATTGGCGCTACCTGGTAAGTTTTGCTTTCCTGGCCGGTGCCGCTTATTTTATGTTCACGAAAAGATTCGGCTAAAAGCTCTTTTAAAAATACTTTTTTATTCAGTCATCGCTCTCTCTGGTTTCGTTTTTTGTCGTTGACGCCGGATCAGGTCAGCTTTGACCTTGTGGATAAATGCACTGCCCAGGAATATAAGACCTGCATTAATAGTAACGACCGGAACAGCGGCCAATAAAAACCAATCGATCTTTTGTTCGTCGATATAAGCGAAGTAGATAATAGAAGAGATGCCGGTGGTAGTAAACAGGAATCCAATCAGCATATGGATAATAAACTTCTTTTCATGTTTATTGTTCATAATCGTTAGTTTGAAGTGCTTGTTATTCAGGAAAAATAGTTCTATATGTCATGACTATTATTTGTGTCTTCAGTTTTATCAAGTTCAGGGGTTGCCATAATCCTTGACATAAAATGTATTGTTCCTTTTTTTCTCCAGATTCTATTTGCCCATACAATGCCTGTGAATAGGCCTATTATGGCGATGAATACAGCTATTATAAGTCGTGTTGTGCCAGGATTGAAAAAATAAATAATGGAGCCAGTTATCAATCCCATTAAAAATGGAGATGCAAAAATTTGAAGCCAGCTAACAATTTCTGTGAAGAGTTCGAATAAGCTCTTCTTATTTGTTGATTTATAATTTTG
>CAMLEX010000701.1 GCA_946479055.1 uncultured Bacteroidota bacterium
AAGAACAATATGATCGCAGATTTCTTCTACCTGCTCCATACGATGGGTACTGAAAATGATAGTAGCACCTTTTTTGGCAAGATTGTAGATTTCGTCTTTGATCAGGTTAGCATTTACAGGATCAAGTCCGCTGAATGGTTCATCCAGGATGATCAGTTTGGGTTCATGCAATACAGTGGTTACAAATTGCAGTTTCTGGCTCATACCTTTTGAAAGATCTTCTACTTTCTTATTCCACCAGCTTTCCATATCAAGCCTAATGAACCAGGCTTTTATTTTTTTCATCGCCTCAGTTTTGCTTAATCCCTTGAGCTGGGCCAGGTACATCGCCTGTTCACCTATCTTCATTTTTTTATAAAGCCCTCTTTCTTCCGGCATGTACCCTATATGAGCGATATCGTTTAGCGGGTCGAATTTTTTACCATCAAATATGATCTGGCCTTCATCAGGATAAAAAATACCTGTTATCATCCTTATCAGTGTGGTTTTACCGGCGCCATTGGGCCCAAGCAAACCGAATATCTGTCCTTTTTCAATGGTTAGGCTGATATCGTCTACCGCTTTTTGCGTAGCGAAATATTTTTTCAGGTTATTTAATTCAAGTATAGGCATGGTAGTTATGATTATCCGGCAAAAATAACTGTTACAAAACAGAAGAAGTAATATTTCGATGAACGGTTGTTAGCTGAAGTAAATTGTTTTAAACAAAGCTGTCAACTGCGAAGTAGTAAACTGGTTATTTGCGACGCAACTCTTTCTCCATCCATTCCTGCACTTACAATACCGCCTGCATAGCCTGCGCCTTCAGCACAAGGATATAAATTCTTTAATTGAGGATGCTGCAGTGTATCCGGATCACGAGGTATGCGAACAGGAGAGGAGGTCCTGGATTCTGTGGCAACAACAACAGCCTCATTGGTAAAATATCCCCGTATTTTTTTTCCAAATTCTTTAAAACCTGACTGGAGACTTGTATGAATGAAGTCGGGAAGAACGGCTTTTAATGAAGTTGAGCTTAAGCCGGGTAAATAAGAGCAATCGGGTAATGTTGCCGAAATTTTATTGTTTGTAAAATCAATCAATCTTTGTGCGGGTGCCACAAACTTTCCTCCACCGGCCATGAAAGCTTTTCGTTCTACATACTGTTGAAAATACATCATGCCTAACGATGTTGTCAATACTTTAGGCGATTGATTACAAATTTCTTCAAAATCCCTGTATTTTTTTAAATCCAATAAATCGTGGTTCTCAACTGTTACCACTATCCCACTGTTGGCATAGGGATTATTGCGTTTGGATGGGCTCCAGCCATTCACCACCAGTTCAGCGGGTGAGGTAGCTGCCGGAGCGATAATACCTCCCGGACACATACAGAAAGAAAAAACACCTTTGCCTTCAACCTGCTGTACTAAACTATAAGAAGCAGGCGGTAAAAAACCATTTCTTAAATTGCAATGATACTGTGCACTGTCAATCACAGCTTGGGGATGTTCTACTCTTACGCCTAATGCGAATGGTTTTGATTGTATCTGTATTTTTTTTGAATGAAGCAATGTAAAAATATCCCGGGCTGAATGACCGGTGGCAAGGATGACGGCATCACCTTCAAAAATAGTTCCGTCTGCTGTTACTACACCTGTAATTGTTTCATTATCTATTATAAAATCAATCACTTTTTTTTCAAATAAAAAATCGCCACCGCAATCGATGATCATTTTGCGCATAGCTGTAATAATCTGCGGTAGTTTATTAGTGCCAATATGCGGATGAGCTTCGTATAATATTTTTTCTTCCGCACCGAAATGAACAAACAGGTTTAATATTCTATTTATGTCACCCCGCTTTGAACTGCGGGTGTATAATTTACCATCGCTGTACGTACCTGCTCCTCCTTCACCAAAGCAATAATTACTTTCCGGATTTACTTCACCTTCTTTGTTCAGGGCGGCAAGGTCACGCCTGCGGGCACGAACATCTTTTCCTCTTTCCAGGATGATGGGTTTAATGCCTGATTCAATAAGTTTTAATGCTGCAAATAATCCTGCAGGACCTGCTCCTATTATGACTACTTTTTTTTCAGCTTTACCAATTTCTTTAAAATGAAATGGTAATAATTCCCTGGGATAGTAAGGCTCTTGTATAAACGCCTGAACAGTTAAGTTTACCCAGGCTTGCTTACCTCTTGCATCAATAGATTGTTTCAGTATAGTATAACCGGAAACATCAGTAGCTTTTACAGCTTCTGACCGGGCAATATATTGTTTTACTGATTGTTCATCCGCTGCTTCAGACGGAAGCAGCTTTAAAGATATTTTTTTCTGCATGATGGTCAGGTTTTTATCCTGAAACAAATTTGATAGCAAAAATACGAATCAGACAATAGCATAGATGTTTTATCCTGTTTAATTGTAATTAATTGGTAGGGCAGTTACAATTGTTTAAAGGTCATTTACGACAACAGGTAGGCTGTATTAAAGCCTTAAGATGGCAAAAGAAAAAAATATAGTTGTATAATGAGTTTTTTCTTGTAGCTATAAAGAATTATTAATACCTTCAAATGCTTTGAACGTTAGTTACACATCAAAGTGCTGTTATACTGTTTTTTATTGATAGTTTATTTTTTTACAAAAAATATTATTGAAAAAATATATTATCATGCAGTGATGCAGACTTTTCTACCCGATTACTTTTTGGAAGCGAAACATTATAAGGAACATCATTTTTATAAATGATTTGATAAAAATTATCAGGATTTTTTTTTGAAAATTCCAAATTTTTTTATCAAAAAAAGTTGAATGGTAATGAAGGCTCAATTAGTTAAAAAAGGAAGTAATAAAAATTTTTTTTTATCCAATAAATGGTGATATTCGCCGTCCCGTCCAACTTTTTTTATTGACATTGTGTGGAGAATTTTTTTGGACATTTTTTCAAACGACTATAGTTAACCCGATATATAAATTGCTACGTTACTGATGGAGAAAAATGCTGAAAAAGTCTGGACCAATTGTTTAAAGATCATCAAGGATATTGTTGAATGGCAGCATTACAAAACATGGTTTGAACCTATCCATCCTGTATCATTAAAAAATAATGTACTCGTTATCCAGGTACCCAGCCAATTCTTTTTTGAATACCTGGAAGAACATTATGTGAACTTGTTGGCCAAGACATTAAAAAGAGAGTTAGGAAAAGAGGCACGCCTTGAATATAGGATAATGGTGGATAGCGGTAATACCCGCAACAAACCGGTAACTGTTGATATGGCGGGC